>DATCGH010000096.1:0-3980 GCA_036509055.1 Caldimonas sp. | reverse complement strand
CGAGGCCGAAGGCGAGCGGTTCGCCGCGAAAGCGCACGACGGTGCTCTCGAGCGCCATGCCGGCGGTCGACTCGAGCACCTCGATGGTCAGGAACTGCTCGTCGATCGCGGCGACGCGACCGAGGCGCGGCCGACCGTCGCTTCCGCGCACCTCGACCGCGTCCTGCAGGCCGACGTCGAGCGTGCGCCGCAGGAACAGCAGCGGCCCTTCGAGCCGCGTCGCCGCGCCTTCAACCGTGAGCTGCATCGCTGGCCTCCGTGGCCGGCACGAGCTGGGCGAACTCGCGCTCGACCCGTGCCTCGAGTTCGGCGAGGCGCTCGAGCTCGTTGTCGCCGATGTCTTCGCCCATTCGCTGCAGCGCGCGCAGGCATTCCAGGCCGGCGATGCGCTCGAGCTCGACGCCGGCCGCGAGCGCCGCCTCGGCGAGATCGATGAAGCGACCGAGCAGGCGCATCATCGCGGCCTGGCGCGGCGGGCTGCAGACGCGGTCGACCTCCGAGAACGCCGACTGACGCAGGAACGCCTCGCCGACGAGCTCCGCGCAGAGCAGAGTCAGCTGTTGCGCCGCCGGCAACGCATCCTTGCCGATGATTCGCGCCATTCGCTCGAGTTGCGCCTGCTCGTCGAGCAGTGTCAGGAAGCGCCTGCGCAAGGCGAGCCAGCGGCCGTTGCCTTGTGTCGCCCACCACGGCGCGAACTCGCCCGCATCTTCCGCGTACGACTGCAGCGGGTGGATGGCCGGATAGAAGCGCGCCTGTGCCCGCTTGACGTCGAGCGCCCAGAACGCCTTGACGTAGCGCTTGGTGTGGCTCGTCACGGGCTCGGAGAAGTCGCCCGAGGGCGGACTGATGGCGCCCATCACCGTCACCGATCCACTGTCTCCCGCGAGCGTCTCGACCGATGCCGCGCGTTCGTAGAAGTCGGCGAGCCGGCTCGACAGATAGGCCGGATAGCCGCCTTCGCCGGGCAGCTCGCCGAAGCGGCCCGAGACCTCGCGCAGCGCCTCGGCCCAGCGGCTGGTCGAATCGGCCATCAGCGCGACGTGCAGCCCCTGGTCGCGGAAGTACTCGGCGACGGTGATCGCGCAATAGATGCTCGCCTCCCGTGCCGCCACGGGCATGTTCGAGGTGTTGGCGATGATGACGGTCCGCTCCATCAGCGGCCGGCCGGTGCGCGGATCGGTCAGGGCAGGAAACTCATCGAGGACGCCGGCCAGCTCGTTGCCGCGCTCGCCGCAGCCGAGGTAGACGATGACGTCGGCGCTGCAGCCCTTCGCGAGCGCCTCGAGCAGCACCGTCTTGCCCGTGCCGAAGCCGCCGGGGATCGCCGCCTTGCCGCCCTGGGCCACCGGGAACAGGGAGTCGAGGATGCGCTGGCCGGTGACGAGCGGCGTCTGGGCCGGCAGCCTCCTGGCCACCGGCCGCGGCCGCCGCACCGGCCAGACGTGGCTCATCGCGAGCTCGCGCCGGCGACCGTCGCCCTGGCGCAGCACGCAGACGACGGCGTCGTCGGCATGCTCGCCCGGAGCCGCTACCGACTCGACGACGCCGCCGGCATCGGGCGGCGCGAGGCAGAGCTGGGGGCGACCGGCGCCGCCGCTGGCCGAGCCGATCACGGCGCCGGGTGACAGCACGGCGCCGGCGACGATGCGCGGCTCGAAGCGCCAGCGCAGGGCGGCGCCGCTGCGCATCCCGGGCTGCACGTAGGCCGAATCGGTGCCCGACAGCGGTCGCAGCAGGCCGTCGAAGATGCGGCCGAGCAGGCCGGGGCCGAGCCGGATCGACAGCGGCAGCCCGTCGCCATGCACTTCGCTGCCCGGACGCAGGCCCGACGTGTCCTCGTAGACCTGCACGACGATTTCCTCATCGTGGATGCGGACCACCTCGCCGAGCAGCGCCTGCGGCCCGACGCGCACCGATTCGCGCAGCGCGAACGGCCCTTGCTTCACCGCGTGCAGCACCGGCCCTGCGATCCAGCGCACGACGGCGACGCTCACCGGATCCCCCGCGGCGCCACGCGCGCTGCCGACGAGCGGAAAGCCGCCGTCCCGGTATCGTCGGGCCTCACGATGAAACCTCCAGACGACGCAGCAGCCTGGGCTCGAAGTCCGACGGGTCCGACAGCAGCCCTTCGATCGTGCCGTCGAGAACATTGCGGTTCGACACGATCTTGAGGCCGGCCGCGATGCCGGGGTCGGCCTCGAAGCGCGATGCCTCCGGCACGGCGCCGGAGGTCCGGACCAGGCGCTCGCGTTCGTCCTCGGGCCAGTCGGCAGCGTGCGCGATGCGCCAGGGGCCCTTCGGCAGGCGCAGCTGTGCCGCCGCCAGCACCGTGCGGACCCACGCGGCGCGCGTCTCGCTCTGCTGCCACAGGGCCCGCAGCTCGCGCGGCAACTGCTCCGATGCGAGGCGCAGCAAGGCCGCCAGGCGCTGCTGCTCGTGGAGGCGGCGCCGGGTCGCCAGGCGGGCCTCGGCCGCAGCGAGCCGCTCGCGTCGCCGCAGTCGCTGTTCCTCGAATGCCTGGCGCATGCGCGTGCGCGCGCCAGCCGATGCATGGCTGCGCAGGGCCCGTGCGCGGTCCTGGGCCTCGCCGAGAATCTGCTCGCACAGGCGGGCGCGGTTGGACTCAATGAGGTCGAGCAGGGCCTGCATCGCCGGTTCGACGCCGAGCGGGCGCTGGGCTTGCGTCATGCCTCGAGACCGAGTTGTGCGCGCAGGCGCGCCGCCAGATCGGGCACCGGCACGTCGCCCTGGAGATCGGGAACGACGACGACCAGCGGCGCGAGGGCCAACAGGGCGGCACGCAACGGCCGCTCGCCGATGCCGGCGGCCACGGCCGAGGACAGGAGGACCAGCGGCGCCTGGGCGCACGCCTCGGCGAGCGCGGTCGCGGCCTCGCCCGGCCGGGGAGTGCGCACGCGTACCCCGGCGAGCCGGTATCCGGCCGCGCTGACCTCGTCACCGACGTAGATGGGCACCGTCATCCCCCGAGCCGGTTGAGCATCAGGATCGACACGATCAGCCCGTAGATCGCGATCCCCTCGGCCAGGCCGATGAAGATCAGGAGCCGGCCGAAGAGCTCGGGCTTTTCGGCCAGCGCGCCGACGGCGGCGGTGCCCACCTTGGCAACGGCAAGGCCGGCGCCCACGGACGACATGCCGGTCGCGAGCGCGGCGCCGATGAAGACCCAGCTGGCATCGAACCCGCCGGGCGCGGCGGCGCCGGCCGCGGCGTGCGCGGCGGGCGTCCACAGCAGCAGCGCCGTGGCCGCAAGCCCCAGCAGGAGAGTCGAACCGAGCAGCGAGAGCGCAATGGCAACGGGGGGCCTTTTCATCGAGGGTTCTCCTGGTAGACGAAGGGCGGGGCAGGCAAGGGACGGAACGCGCGCCCCTGCCCCTGCATGAAGCGGGCGAAGAATTCGAACAGGACGAGACGCGTCGTCTGGATCGACACCACCATCGCCTCGAGCACGATCACGAGCGCGTTGCCGAGGACCAGGAGCAGCGCCTTGGCGACGACGTTGTCCGCCGCGCCGGCCAGCGTGACGACCGCCGACGACAGGCCGGCGTGGGCGAGCGCGAACGCGCCGACACGCGCGAACGAGAGGGTGTTGACGAGGATCTGCAGCGTCTTCTCGATCGTCTCGCCGACGGCGCCGAAGGCGGCCGCCACCCGCCGCTCGAGCAGCGCATGACCGATGCAAAACCAGAGGACGCCGACGGCCGCCGCGAGCAGACCGACGGGTCTGAACAAAGCCGCGAGCAGGCCGAGGTAGACGACGATCAGCGCCGCGTCCGTCAGAAGCCAGCGCCTCATCTCGCCGCCCCAGCGGGCCTCGAGCGCGTTCAGGGCGAGGCCCACGGTCAGCAGGACGACGCCGCCCACCAGGGGCGCCAGCAGCAGGGTCAGCGGCGCATCGAGCGGATGCAGCCAGAGCGCCGGCACGAGCCCATGCACGCTGAAAACGCTGCCGAAGAGAA
>DATCGH010000095.1:0-2953 GCA_036509055.1 Caldimonas sp. | reverse complement strand
GTGCCGTCGACCTCGTACGGCGACGAGACCACCGACAGCTCCTCGAACGGCACGACCAGGCTCTCGCCGCCGATGTAGATGCGCACGCCTTCGGCCCGGCTCGAGACCTCGAGCAGGCGCATCAGCTGCGTCTTCTGCTCGAACATGTCGAAAAGCTTGCGCAGGCTCCCCATGTCGCTGGAGAAATCCTGCACCGCGAGCAGGTTGCGCTCCCCGGCAATGACCACCTGCTCGTGGCTCTCGGCGATGGCCTCGCTGCCGGCCTGCACCGCCGCCTGCATCAGCGCCGAGATCTCGCTGCGGATCGCGTCGACCTCATTCTTCAGCCGCTCGCGCACCGCCTCGAGCGTCAGGCCGCCGTAGTGCGCGGTCAGGAAGTTGCTCGCTTCCTGGAGCTGCGTGCTGGTGTAGTCCTGGGCGGTGAAGATCACCCGGTTCTGCACGTCGCCGTCGGGCGCGACGATGATCACCAGCACCCGCCGCTCCGAGAGCCGCATGAACTCGATGTGGTGGAACACGCTCGGCTTCTTCGGCGCGGTGATCACGCCGACGAAGCTCGACAGGCTCGACAGCAGCTGCGCCGCGTTGGCGATCACGCGCTGCGGCTGGTCGGCGTTGAGATGCGCCTCGATGGCGACGTCGCGGCCGCTGTCGGCCAGCTGCGTCGGCTGCGCCGTCAGCATGGTGTCGACGAACAGGCGATAGCCGCGGGCGGTGGGAATGCGGCCGGCGCTGGTGTGCGGACTGGCGATCAGGCCGAGCTCCTCGAGATCGGCCATCACGTTGCGGATGGTCGCCGGCGAAAGCTCGAGCCCGCTGGCGCGCGAAAGCGTACGCGAGCCGACCGGCACGCCGTCGGCAATGTAGCGTTCGACCAGGGTCTTCAGCAGGGTCTTGGCGCGCTCGTCGAGCATGGTTCGCAGAGGGTAGCAGGCCGATTTTCACCTGCGGAAAAAGGGGTCGCTGTGGTGTAATCCCGCGAATGTCGACCCGCTTCCGGCACGCTGCGCTCGTCGGCAAATTCAACTCCGGCGGTATCCGCGAAGAACTCGCCTCGATCGCGAAATTCCTGGTCGCGCGCGGCCTCGCCGTCTCGGTCGAAGCCGAGACGGCGCGCAACACCGGCTTCGATGCCTGGCCCGCGCTCGATGCCGAGGCGCTCGGCGCCGCCTGCGACATCGCGGTTGTGCTCGGCGGCGACGGCACCATGCTCGGCATCGCCCGCCGCCTCGCCCGCCACGGCACGCCGCTGGTCGGCATCAACCAGGGCCGGCTCGGCTTCATCACCGACATCGCCTTCGGCGGCTACGAGCCGGCGCTCGGCGCCATCCTCGACGGCGAGTACGACGAAGAGCAGCGGGCGATGCTCGAGGGCCACATCGAGCGCGACGGCGCCCGCATCTTCGATGGCTTCGCCCTCAACGACGTCATCGTCAGCCGCGGCGCCACCGCCGGCATGGTCGAGCTGAAGATCGAGATCGACGGCGATTTCGTCGCCAACCTGCGCGCCGACGGCCTGATCGTCGGCTCGCCCACCGGCTCGACCGCCTACGCACTCTCAGCCGGCGGCCCGATCCTGCATCCGGGCATCGCCGGCTGGGTGGTGGTGCCGATCGCGCCGCACGACCTTTCCAACCGGCCGATCGTCGTGCCGGATTCCGGCGCCGTGGCGATCGAGATCGTCGCCGGCCGCGATGCCAGCGTGAACTTCGACATGCAGTCGCTCACCAGCCTGGTTCATGGCGACCGAATCCACGTGCGCCGCTCGGCTGACCGTGCCCGATTCCTGCATCCGCGCGGCTGGAGCTACTTCTCGACCCTGCGCAACAAGCTGCACTGGGCCACCGGAGCGGTCTGACGATGCTGCATCGCCTCGCGATCCGCGACTTCGTGATCGTCGACGCCCTGGAGATCGAGCTCGGCGCGGGCCTCACCGTCCTGAGTGGTGAAACCGGCGCCGGCAAGTCGATCCTGGTCGACGCCCTGCAGCTCGCTCTCGGCGGCCGAGGAGACGCCGGCGTGGTGCGCGAGGGCGCGAGCCGGGCCGAGATCAGCGCCGAGTTCGATGCGCCGCCGTCGCTCGCCGCCTGGCTGGCCGAGGCCGGCTTCGAGGCCGACGCCGACGACAGCGCCGGCCGGCTGCTCCTGCGGCGGACGATCGACGCCCAGGGAAAGAGCCGCGCCTGGGTCAACGGCAGCGCCGCCACCGCCGCCCAGCTGCGCGAGGCCGGCGAGGCGCTGGTCGACATCCACGGCCAGCACGCCTGGCAGAGCCTGACCCGCGCCCCCTCGGTCCGCGCCATCCTCGACGCCTACGCACAGGTGGACGCCCGGCCGGTGGCCGCCGCCTGGGCCGCCTGGCGCGACGCCCGCGACGCGCTCGCCGCCGCCGGCGAGAAGCAGGGCGAGCTCGAGCGCGAGCGCGAGCGGCTCGCCTGGCAGCTCGGCGAGATCGACAAGCTCGCTCCGGGCGCCGACGAGTGGCCGGAGCTCGATGCCGAGCACAAGCGGCTGGCCAACGCCCAGTCGCTGCTCGACGCCGCCAGCGGCGCGCTGGCCGCGATCTCCGGCAGCGACGGCGAGCGGGCCGCCGACGCAGAGGCGCTGGTTGCCGGCGCGATCGACGCGCTCGACGGCGTGGCGGCATACGACGAGCGCCTCGCCGATCCGATCGAGGCGCTGCGCGGCGCCGAGGCGCAACTGCGCGACGCGTCGCACACGCTTTCCAGCTACCTCGACCGGACCGAGCTCGACCCGGAGCGGCTGCGCGCCGTCGACGAGCGGATGTCGGCCTGGGTCGGCCTGGCGCGCCGCTACCGCCGGCCACCGGCGGAGCTGGGCGCGCTTCGGGCGCAATGGCAGGAGGAGCTCCGCGCCCTCGATGCCGCCGCCGACCTCGAGGGCCTGCGTGCCGCCAGCGATACGGCGCGCGCGGCCTACGAGCAGGCCGCCA
>DATCGH010000094.1:0-4530 GCA_036509055.1 Caldimonas sp. | reverse complement strand
CCCGCCGATCCCGAGCTCCGCTTCGGCTTGGCCGCGCACCGCTCGCCCCCGGCGACGGGCGCCGAGCGCGACGCCGACGCAGGTGCCACGGCCACCTCGACCGCGGCCATCGAATCCGGCGCCGACACGGGCAGCGCGGCTGCCCGCCGCACCGACGCCGGCCGCGCGGCCGCCCGCGCTCGCGATGGCGGTGCGGCGACCCCTGCCGCGTCGTTCGCGCAGATCCTCGCCGATGCCAAGGCCGCCGATCGGCCCGCGGCAGCCGCGACGGCCTCGGCCGAAGCGCCGCTGCTGTCCCCGAGCGCGATCGGCGCGCCCGAGCCGCAGCCGTCGTCCACGACCGACAACGCCCTCGCTGCATCGACCGCCACCCTCCCCGTTCCCGTCGATTCGCCCGAATTCGCGGCCGCGTTCGGCGTCCAGGTAAGCGTGTTCGTGCGCGAAGGCGTGCAGCAGGCCGAGCTGCACCTCAACCCGGCCGAGACCGGCCCGGTGTCCATCGCGATCACGCTCGAAGGCAGCCAGGCGCATGTCGAGTTCGGCGCCGATCTCGCCGCCACCCGCCAGGCGATCGAGAACGGCCTGCCGGCCCTCGCCAGCGCCCTGCGCGACGCCGGCTTCACGCTCGCCGGCGGCGGCGTCGCCCAGCACTCCCGCTCCGGCGGCAACGGGCAAGGCGGAGACGAAGCCGCCGGTCGTGGCCGGCATGACCGGCGTGAGATCCGAGGCGGCGAAGCAATTGCCGCTCAGGCCGTGCAGCGCGCGAACGTTCGCGTGGCCGCCGGCGGCATCGACCTCTACGCCTGAGCCGTCGCTCCGCGGGTGGGCCGTTCTGCGCGGCAAAAGCAGGCCTTATCGCCGCTTCGCCGCCGGCCCCGGTTTCGATAATTTCCCTCAAGACAGCGCCCTCGTTGCCGAGTTCGGCAGCGGGCGCGACGCCGAGGAGAACCATCGATGCCCGCCGTGACCGCCGATACCGCCGCCGTTGTTGAAGGCGGTGCCGTTCCGTTCAAGCGTGGCAAGAAGAAGCTCCTGATCGTCGTCGCGGCCGCACTCGTGCTCGTGCTCGCGGCCGGCGGCGGCGGCGTCTGGGTCCTGAAGAAGAAGGCCGCGCATGCCGCCGCTCTCGCCGCCGGCGACGACGAGGTCGCCAGCCCCGAGGCCACCCAGGCCGCGACCCGGGCCGATGCCAAGAGCATCCCGGTCTACCTGCCGCTCGATCCCTTCATCGTCAACCTCGCCGACAAGGATGTCGACCGCTACGCCCAGATCGGCATCACCCTCGAGCTCGAGAGCACCGTCTTCGCCGACCAGGTGAAGGCCTACATGCCGGCGGTGCGCAACGCGATCCTGCTGATCCTGGCGCAGAAGTCCTCGCGCGACCTGCTCGGCCGCAGCGGCAAGGAAGAGCTCGCCGAGGAAATCATGCGCGAGTCGGTCCGGCCGATGGGCCTCGAGATCCTCGCGCCCGAGCCGGTGAGCGGCGCGACGGCGGTCGCCGCGGCCGGGAGCGGCGCGGAGAAGACGGCCCAGGACGAGGCGGCCCCGATCAAGGCGTCGAAGAAGGCGAAGAAGGCCGCGGTGCGCAACCCGGTGCAGCACGTCCACTTCTCCAGCTTCATCATCCAGTGAGGCGAAGCGCCTCCTCGTCCAGCAACCCATTCACCCGCTCGGCAACGAGCTCGACCGGAGACCTTCATGGCCACTGACAACATCGCCGCGGCGCCGGGCGAGCCCGACGCGAACGCCGCCGACTGGGCCGCCGTCGATTCGCGCACCGAGACCGCCTCCGAGCTGCAGGGCCCGGCGGACCAGGTCTCGCCGGCGTCGTTCACCAACTTCCAGCCGACCCCGGGCGGCATGGCCGGCAACGACATCAACATGATCCTCGACATCCCGGTGCAGCTCACGGTCGAGCTCGGCCGGGCGCGGATTCCGATCAAGAACATCCTGCAGCTGGCCCAGGGCTCGGTGGTCGAGCTCGAGGCGCTGGCCGGCGAGCCGATGGACGTGCTCGTCAATGGCTACCTGATCGCCCAGGGCGAGGTGGTCGTGGTCAACGACAAGTTCGGCATCCGCCTCACCGACATCGTCACGCCGAGCGAGCGCATGCGCCGCCTCTCGCGCGCCTGAGCCCGGTTTTCGAGATGTCCAACGGATTGAGCTCGCTGCTCTGGTTCATCGCGATCCTCGCGCTGATCCCGGCGACGCTCTGGTTTCTCAAGCGCACGCCGCTCGGCGGCGCCGGCGGCTCGGGGGTGATGAAGAGCATCGCCTCGCTGCCGCTCTCGACCTCGCAGCGGATCGTCACGGTCGAGGTCGGAACGGGCGAGGAGCGACGCTGGCTGGTGCTCGGCATCACACCGTCCTCGATCACGACCCTGCACACCATGGCCGCGCAGGCGGTCGAGGCCGCTCCCGCCGATGCGGCCGGCGAAGTCCATCCGGCCTTCGCCCAGATCCTCGGCCGCTTCCGCCGGCCGGGCAGCGGGAGCGACGGCCGTGCCGGCTGAGCGCATCGCCCTGGCAGCGCAGCGCCGCGACAACGAGCTGCTGAACGAGCATTTCCGCAAGAGCGGCAGCAACCCGAAGCGGATCGCCTGGCTCGGCCTGCTCGTCCTCGTGGCGGTGGCGCTGGTGGTCGTCGCCCTGCCCGCCGCGGCGCAACCGACTCCTCCCGGCGGCGAGGCCGGCCTGCCGCTGCTCATCGGCCAGAGCGCCGGCAGCACCAGCTACTCGGTGCCGGTGCAGACGCTGCTGTTCTTCACCGCGCTCAGCTTCCTGCCCGCGGTGCTGCTGCTGATGACGAGCTTCACCCGGATCGTCATCGTCCTGAGTCTGCTGCGCCAGGCGCTCGGCACGCAAGCGGCGCCGCCGAACCAGGTGGTGGTCGGCCTCAGTCTCTTCCTCACCTTCTTCGTCATGGGCCCGACCATCGACAAGGTCTATGCCGACGCCTATCAGCCGTACGCGACGAACAAGATCGCCTTCGAGGAAGCGCTCAAGCGCGGCGAGAGCCCGGTGCGCGAGTTCATGATGAAGCAGACCCGACAGGCCGACGTGATGCTGTTCGCCAAGCTGGCCCGGATCGACCCTGCGGTGAAGTCCGCTGACGTGCCGTTCAAGGTGCTGGTGCCGGCGTTCGTGACCAGCGAATTGAAGAGCGCGTTCCAGATCGGCTTCCTGGTCTTCCTGCCCTTCCTCATCATCGACATGATCGTCGCCAGCGTGCTGATGTCGCTCGGCATGATGATGCTGTCGCCGGTGCTGATCGCCCTGCCGTTCAAGCTGATGCTGTTCGTGCTCGCCGACGGCTGGAACCTCCTCCTCGGCTCCCTCGCCGCCTCTTTCGTCACCTAAGCATGGACGCGCAACAGGTCTTCACCTTCGGCCAGCAGAGCCTCTACATCCTGCTCATGGTCTCGGCCCCCATCCTTCTCACGGTGCTCGGCGTCGGTCTCGTCGTCAGCATCTTCCAGGCCGCGACCCAGATCCACGAATCGACCCTGTCGTTCGTCCCCAAGATCGTCGCCGCGGTCGCGGTGCTCGCGATCGCCGGCCCCTGGATGCTGACGACCCTCGTCGAGTTCGTGCAGCGGACGCTGCAATCGATTCCTTCGGTTGTCGGCTGAGCTTTCGCCGTGAATCCCGATGGATGGATCGGGGCGGCGGGGCGCTCTGCTCCGCTCATGTCCCCCGATCCGCGACCGCCTGGCCGCCCAACGACCATCGCCCGAAGGCCTCGGGCATGGGACGGCCCCCGCAGCGAAGTATTAGGAGGAGAAGGCCGCCGCAGGCGGCCTTCGGGGGACATGAGCGGAGGAGGCCGCCCCATGCCCGAGGCCATCCGGCGCCTCACCGACGAAGCAACATGCTGACCTTCACCGAAGCCCAGGTCCTCGCCTGGGTCACCCCCATCCTCTGGCCGTTCATCCGCGTCCTCGCGTTGTTCGGCTCGCTGCCGATCATCGCCCAGCGCAGCGTGCCGCTGCGCCTGCGCATCGGCCTCGCGGGACTGATCGCGTTCTGTGCCCAGGCGGCGATCCCGCCGATCGCGCCGATCGAGCTGGCGTCGGCGGCCGGCTTCCTGGCGGTGGTGCAGCAGCTCCTGATCGGCGTGTCGATGGGCTTCGCGGTGCGCGTCGTCTTCACCGCGGTCGAGTTCGCGGGCGAGATCATCGGCCTGCAGATGGGCCTCAACTTCGCCGCCTTCTTCAACCCGATGACGGCCAGCAGCGACACCGCCGTCAGCCGCTTCTTCGGCGTATCGGTGGCGTGGCTGTTCATCGTCACCGGCGGCCACCTGATGCTGATCGCGGCGGTGGTGCAGAGCTTCACCGCCTTTCCCGTCTCGGCCGAACCGTTCGCCTTCCTGCGCACCGTCGGGCCGCATCGCTGGGGCGCGGAGATCTTCAGCCTGGGCCTGTGGATCGCCCTGCCCATGGTGGCGATGCTGCTCTTCACCAACCTCGTGCTCGGCGTCACCTCGCGGGTGGCGCAGCAGATGAACATCTTCGCGATCGGCTTTCC
>DATCGH010000093.1:0-11538 GCA_036509055.1 Caldimonas sp. | reverse complement strand
AGCTTCGACGTCGACTTCCTCGACGCCGACATCGCCCCCGGCGTGGGCACCACCGTCAAGGGCGGCCCGACCTACCGCGAGGCCCAGCTCTGCATGGAGATGATCGCCGACACCGGCGCCATGGGCTCGCTCGACGTGATGGAGCTCAACCCGGCGCTCGACGTGCGCAACCGCACCGCCGAGATCGCGGTCGACCTGATCGAGAGCCTGTTCGGCAAGAGCACCCTGATGCGCCGCTGAGCGCCGCCCTCAGGGCTTGCCAGCGTCGCAGTCGGTGGCCTTCAGCGGCTCGCGACGGTCGACCAGCGCCTTCTCCAGCTTCGGCGGCCGGCCCGACAGGCGGATCGACTTCTGCAGCTCGAACAGCCCCGGCCGCTTCGGCTCGGGCGTGAGCGTCAGGTCGACGGCGCCGTCGCGCAGGTCGACGACGCCGCTGCCGGTGGTGCGGGTGTTGGCGCTGTCGATGACGAGGCTCTGGATGCGCGCCTGACCGCCGCCCAGCTCGGCATGGACCGCCGCGCAGGGCAGGGGCAGCGGCTCGTTGCCGCTGATGAAGGTGCGCATCAGCTTGCCCATCGCCAGCCCCATCTGCGCATCGAGCAGGCTCGGGATCGTGCCCGCCGAGAGCGAGGCCGAGACCGTGCCCGAGAGGCTGGCGCGCAGCGCCTCGACGTCGGCGCCGACCGCCTTCAGCACCGAGCGGGCGCGCAGCAGGCCGGTGATGCGCTGCTTCTCGTCGCTCGCCGGAAGCAGCGCTTCCAGGCGGACACCGCGGGTCTCGAGCTGCGCTTGCGAGCGGGGCGGATGCTGGCGCAGGTCGAGGCCGACCGTCCCGGTCGTGTGGCCGCTGCCCCAGCCGAGGTCGAGGCCGGAGACCGCGAGCACGCCGGCGTCGAGCCGGGCATCGAGCTTCAGGCTCTGCAGCAGCGGCACGGTCGCGACGCGAAAGCGCTTCGCCCGAAAGGCGATGGCGGCATCGATCTCGCGCGCCCGGGCGACGGGGTCGCGCGCCGCCGCGGACGAGGCCGCGGCGGCGACGGCGCGGGCGGCATGGGTTGCCGGCGTCGGGGCCGGCGCGCCCTTCCCTGCCAGCCACAGGAGGTCGGCGAGGTCGGTGCTGTCGCTGGCGAGCACGGCGCTGAGCGAGGGCCGCTCGCCCCGCCGCGACCAGGCGAGGTCGCCGGCGAGATCGGTGGCGCCGATCTTCGCCCGGGCCGACTTGAAGGCGTAGGCGGCATCGCCGGCGAGAAGCCGCCCTTCGAGGCGAAATGCGCGCGGCTCGGTCGGGCGCGGACCGATCAGCGGATGAAGTCCGGCGAGCGAGTTGCCGCTGAAGGTCGTCGCGGCGTCGATCTGCAGGCCCCGAAACAGGTCGGCGACGCGGCCGTCGGCTTCGAGGCGAGCGCCTTGCACCGCGGCGTGGCCGCGCAGCGGGAACCATCGACCGCTCTCGAAGAAGGTGATCTCCCGGCCGGCATCGGCGCTGCCTTTGAAGGCGACGCCGCGCCAGCGGCCGTCGAAGTCGAGGCGGTTGACGAGCGCCGGGGCGTCGGCGGTCCCGTCGTCGTTCGCCGCGAGGTCGGTGGCGCGGCTGTTCCATTCGAACGCCACGCCCTCGTGGACGAAGCTCAGCGCGATCCGGTGCGGCTCGAGGGCCTGGAACCAGAAATGGCCCGGGCCTCGGTCCTCGGGGTCGCGCAGGCGCCAGTTGCGCCGGCCGTCCACCTGGCGCAGCAGATGGACCTCGCCGTCGCGCAGGATCATCCTCGTGACCAGCCAGCGGCCTTCGTAACGGTGCCAGGCGAGCTGGAACACGGCCTGGCCGAGCACGGCGAACGGCCGGCTCGCATCGGCCCAGGCGGCATTGGCGATGCGCACGCCGTGGAACGCGACCTCGGGCGTGAGCGTGTCGCTGAGCCCGAGCCGCACCTTGTCGAAATGGACTTCGCGTCCCGAAGTCTTGCTGAGATAGGCACCGAGCGAATGCGCCAGCCACCACGGGTGCGACGCCAGCACGGCGACGAAAAGGACGATCAGGCCGAGCGCGACGAGGAGTCCGCGGCGAAGCGCGCTCGGGCGGCGACGCGGCGGCGTCATCGCAGGCAGGAATGCCGCTTGCTCGCGAAAACGACCGACATCGAGGACTCCCTCCATGAACAGCAGCCAAGGGCAAAAGCCGGGCCCGGCCGGCAGCGACTGGGAAGACGACGACGAGCCCTGGCGCCATCCGCCGATCGCACCAAAGGATGCCGGTGTTACCGATTCGCTCGGCCGGTCGGTCTCCGACGTCGTCACCGGCCCGCTCGAAGGCGACCCAGCGAAGGCGAAGCAGCCCGCGTCGAAGCCGGTGAAGAAGTCCTAGCCGGGCACCGCCGATCGGCTAGGCGTCGTGGCGCCGGCGCGACCGCTCGGCCAGAATCCAGCCCATGGCCTTGCAAAGCAGCACCGCTCAGCCCGAGCCCGCGCGGGAGGAGATCGACGCCCTCGCCGGCCCCACCCTGCTCGAATTCGGCACCTCGTGGTGCGGCCACTGCCGGGCCGCGCAACCGCTGATCGCCAGCGCCTTCGCCGGCCACCCGCAGGTGCGCCACATCCGCATCGAGGACGGCAGCGGTCGACCGCTCGGGCGCTCGTTCGGCGTCAAGCTCTGGCCGACCCTGGTCTTCCTGCGCGACGGCCGGGAGCAAGCGCGCGCGGTTCGGCCGCGCAGCGTCAACGCGATCGAAGCCGGATTCACGGAAATCGATCGGGCCCCTTCATGAAGATCGCCACCTTCAACGTCAACGGCATCACCAGCCGCCTGCCGCGCGTGCTCGAGTGGCTCGCAGAGGCCCGGCCCGACATCGCCTGCCTGCAGGAGTTGAAGACCTCGGACGAGACCTTTCCGCGTCTGGAGATCGAGGCCGCGGGGTACAGCGCGGTCTGGCACGGCCAGAAAGGGTTCAACGGCGTCGCCGTGCTGGCGCGCGACGGCGGCGGCCTTACGGAGCGGCAGCGCGGCCTGCCCGGCGACCCGGACGACACGCACAGCCGCTATCTGGAAGCTTCGGCGCACGGCGTGACGGTCGCCTCGATCTACCTGCCGAACGGCAACCCGCAGCCCGGGCCGAAGTTCGCCTACAAGCTCGCCTGGTTCGAGCGCCTGATCGAGCACGCCGCGAGCCTGGTCGGGAGTGGCGAGCCGGTGCTCCTGATCGGCGACTACAACGTCGTCGCGACCGACGGCAAGGGCGACATCTACAACCCCGCTTCATGGAAGAAGGACGCGCTGCTCCAGCCCGAGAGCCGCGATGCCTACCGGCGTCTTCTCGCCCAAGGCTGGACCGATGCGATCCACACCCTGCACGAGGGCGAGCCGATCTACACCTTCTGGGACTACTTTCGAGACCGCTTCTCGCGCGACGCCGGCCTGCGCATCGATCACCTGCTGCTCAACGCGCCGGCGCGAAGCCGCCTGCGCGAAGCCGGCGTCGACCGCGCCGTGCGCGGTCGCGAGAAGCCCAGCGACCACGCGCCGGCGTGGGTGGTGCTCGACTGACCGGGCGTCGGCCCGGCCGCCAAGCGATCGCCGTCCCGGTGATCGCTCGTGGCCGCGCTACTGCGGCCCGTGGTTGTAGGCGTTCTTCGGCGGCGTGCTCTGGGTCTTGAACTTGGCGTTCGTGCGGGCGCCGAATTCGCGCATCCGGTCGGCGGTGCGATGGCCGAAGTTCTCGGTCGCCACGACGGCACGCTGGGTCTCCGACTTGAGCGTCTTCTTCTCTTCGCTGCGATACGTGGTGTCGGTCGAGCTCAGGCCGTGCTTGGCCATGACCTCTTCGCGGTTGCGATCGCGGCGGGCCTGGTCGGCGCTGTCGAACGGGGCGGCGGTGGCGGTGGCGCAAGCCGCGACGGCGGCGAGCGACAGCAGCAGGCGGGACATCGACTTCATGGGATTCTCCTGAGGAGCTTCGATGGCCCAGTGTGACCACGGGTCCTCGGGCGGCCCATCGCCGAAGTGCCCGTGCGCACCGCCGACCGGTTCGCCTCTATGCGTCGGAAAGGACCTACCCTGCTCAGGCCTGCCACACCCCGTGGCCGGCCTCGCGCAGGCCGATCGCCAGCTCGACTTCCATCTCGCGCGCCGCTTCGTACGGCATCGGGTTGTAGACGGCATAGAGCGCAGGCACGAGGCGCAGCCCGTATTCCTGGACGTAGCGGTTGGCCTGGATGCCGGCCTTGTGCCGGTCGAAGCGCAGGTCGGGATCGAGGCCGGTCATGCCGACGTAGAGAAACGGCTTGCCGACGTCGCAGCCCGGGTTGGCTTCGCGAAAGCGCCGCTGGTTCCAGACCCGGTCGTCGAGCTCGACGACGTAGACGTGGTATCGCGAGGCCGGGCGGCGCGCTTTCATCGTGATCAGGCCGTGACGGGCCCGGGATCGTAGCGTGAGGCCTGGCGCGCACACTCGGCGGCTTGCGGCGATGATGAGCGGCTCGCTTACGGCGGCCTCGACTCCCACGGAGGAATCCACGCATGAGCACTTCCTACGACGCGATCGTGATCGGCAGCGGCCAGGCCGCCCCGGCGCTCGCCGTCCGCCTGGCCGAGGCCGGCATGAAGACCGCGTTGATCGAGCGCGAGCATCTCGGCGGCACCTGCGTCAACGACGGCTGCATCCCGACCAAGACCCTGGTGGCGAGCGCCCGCGCCGCCCACGTCGCCCGGCGCGCGGCCGACTGGGGCATCCATGCCGGGCCGGTCAGCGTCGACATGAAGGCGGTGAAGGCGCGCAAGGACGCCGTCGTCCGGCAGTCGATCGAGGGCCTGGACAAGTGGATCGCCGGGACGAAGAACCTGAGCCTCGTCTGGGGCGATGCGCGCTTCACCGGGCCGCACGCGATCGAGGTGAACGGCGAAATCCTGGAGGCGCCGAAGATCTTCATCAATGTCGGCGCCCGGCCGGTCCTGCCGTCGTGGAAGGGCATCGCCGACGTGCCGGTGCTGAACAACACCTCGATGATGGCGGTCGACACCCTGCCCGAGCACCTGCTGGTCGTCGGCGGCAGCTACATCGGCCTGGAGTTCGCGCAGATGTATCGGCGCTTCGGCTCGCGCGTGACCGTGCTCGAGTTCGGCGACCGGCTGATCGCCCGCGAAGACCCGGAGGTCTCGGCCGCGATCCAGCGCATCCTCGAGCGCGAGGGCGTGGCCTTCCACTTCTCGGTCAAGGACGCGGCCGTGGCCCGGGGCGCGGGCGGCAGCGGCGTGCGCGTGGTCGTCGACCCGGCCGGTCAGGCGTTGGCGATCGAAGGCAGCCACCTGCTCGCCGCCATCGGCCGACGGCCGAACACCGATTCCCTCGGCCTCGACAAGGCCGGGATCGCCACCGACGCCCGCGGCTTCATCACCGTCGACGAGACGCTCTCCACCAGCGTGCCCGGCGTCTGGGCGCTGGGCGACGTCAACGGCCGGGGCGCCTTCACCCACACCTCGTACAACGACTTCCAGATCGTCGCCGGCAACCTGCTCGACGGCGAGACGCGGCGGGTCGGCGACCGCATCCCGATCTATGCCCTGTTCATCGATCCGCCGCTCGGCCGCGTCGGCATGAGCGAGGCCGAGGTGCGCGCCCGGGGCAAGCCCGCCCTGGTCGGAGTGATGCCGATGACCCGGGTCGGCCGGGCGCGCGAGCGCGGCGAGACCCAGGGCTTCATGAAGGTGCTGGTCGATGCCGAGAGCGAGCGCATCCTCGGCGCCTCGCTGCTCTGCATCGAGGGCGACGAGATCGTCCACATGCTGCTCGCGGCGATGGCCGGCGATCTCTCGTACAAGGTGATCGAACGGGCGGTGCACATCCATCCGACCGTGAGCGAGCTGATCCCGACCTTGCTCGAGTCGCTGGCGCCGCTCGCCTAGGGCGGCAGCGCGGGCCCGTCTGCGCTGCCGCTTCGAGGCCCGCAGTCGTCCCGACGGTCCGACACGGGCAGCGTCTCGAGGAAGAACAGGGGCCGCCCTGCGCGATCGAGCGCAAGACGGATGCTCAGGCCGAAGCAATGCTCATCGGCGACGTTGACAGCCTGGCGGAGGGTCTGCTTCGCCGCGGCATCGAGCGGGCAAGGGAACGCGATCAACACGGGTGCGAGCGAAAATTCGAAAAACGGCCAGTCTGGTGGAGCGGCCTTAGTCGATCCTTAGACCATGGGGCAGACGACCTCGCCGCTGCGTCCCGGAACGCTGCCCCAGTCCACCGTTCTCCTGACCAGGAGCGAAGGAGTCGTCGAGCGGTACGCGTCGCCCAGGGTGCCGAGGCGATGGCCCTGGTCCTGCCAGCCGCGGACCAGCGCCGAGAACACCGACGCGAGCGCCCCGCCCTCCAGCTCGGCGTGCAGGGTATGGACCTGAGGCTGGTCCCGGGCGGTGAGTCCCAGCAGGTGGCGGACCACATTGCCTTCGTCGATGCCGTCGCGGCCGAGCAGCTCGTCCAGCGTCGGCAGCGTGGTCGGCAGTTGCACGTGCCGGAGCGCAGTGCCGTCGACGACGGGGACAAAGGGCCCGCTACCGCGGCCGTCGGAAGAATAGGCAAGACCCCAGCGATCGATCTGCCGGAACGCCGCCGCGTTCATCTGCCATCCGGCGGCGCCATGGCTGCTCGGCGCCCGGCCGAACACGTCGACGAACCGGTCGAACGCGAGCTCCATCTGTCGAACCGTCCAGGCCGCGTCCTGATGACGGACCTTGTCCTGCCAGAGGACATGGTCCCAGGCATGCAGGCCGCATTCGTGACCGGCGCGCAGCGCTGATCGCATCGGCTCCGACGCGACCTTGCCGATGTCGGGGCCGGGCAGGAGCAGGCCGTACAGCAGAGTGCGCAGGCCGTAGTGCGAGACAACGGACGTGCGGGACACCTTGGCCAGGAACCCCGGGCGGAACGCCCGCCGCAACGCCCGGCCGGTGTGATCGGGTCCCATGCTGAACAGGAAAGTCGCACGGACGTTGGCGCGCTCGAGCAAGCGAAGCAACCGGGGCACGCCTTCCTGCGTGCCGCGCAGCGTGTCGACGTCGACCTTGAGGGCGATCAGGGCCACTGCTAGACGGCTGCTTCCAGCAAGGCCCGTGCCTCGACCACGTGGCTGCGGTAGGAATCGAATATCCGGCGCAGCGCCGTGGTCATGCCGACTTTGGGCCGCCACTGCAGCTCGGCCATGGTCGCGGCGATTCGAGGTAGCCGATTGCGGACGTCCTGGTAGCCCGGGCCGTAGAAATCGACCGCCGGCGTTTCGACGATGCGGCAGCGACTGGCCGACTCGGCGTACTCCGCAAAGTCGGACGCCATCGCCAGCATCATTTCGGCGAGCTCGCGCACGGAATGGTGGTTCGCAGGGTTGCCGATGTTGTAGATGCGCCCCGAGGCCACGCCCCCCGGGTTGGCGATGATCGTCTGCAGCGCGTCGATGCCGTCCGACACATCGGCGAACGAGCGCTTCTGATGGCCACCATCGACGAGATGGATCGGCTCTCCGCGCACGATCTGCCCGAGAAACTGCGTCACCACGCGCGACGAGCCTTCCTTGGTGTCGAACAGGGAGTCCAGCCCCGAGCCGATCCAGTTGAACGGCCTGAAGAGCGTGTAGTTCAGGCCCTGCTCCTGTCCGTAGGCACTGATCACCCGGTCCATGAGCTGCTTGGAGGAGGCGTAGATCCAGCGTGGCTTGTTGATCGGGCCATAGACCAGGTTGGAGCTCTCGGTGTCGAATTCCTCGTCGGCGCACATGCCGTACACCTCCGACGTGGAGGGAAAGACCAGGTGCTTCCTGTAGCGGGCCGCGGCCCGGACGATCGGCAGGTTCGCCTCGAAGTCCAGCTCGAAGACGCGCAAGGGCTCGCGCACATAGGTCGCAGGCGTGGCGATGGCGACCAGGGGAATGATCGTGTCGCACTTGCGTATGTGGTACTCGATCCACTCCCGGTTGATCGTGATGTCACCCTCGAAGAAGTGCATTCGTGGGTGCTCGACCAGCGGGCCGAGGCGATCGGCGGCCATGTCCATGCCGTAGACGTCCCAGTCGGTCGACTCGAGCAGACGCTTGGACAGATGGTGGCCGATGAAGCCGTTGACGCCGAGGATGAGGATTCGTTTCATGTGCAGGTCGGTTGAGCGTTGGCGCTGAGAAGGGCGGCGAGCGATTCGGCGTGAACGGGTCCGGACCCGGTCTCGAGCTCGTGGACCCGCAACTGGCCGCCGTCGCCGCAGACGGCGAAGACGTGGCCGTCTCGCACGTGCAGCCCGAGGTCCCGTTCCGCGACGGCGTGGCGCTGCGACGGCAAGGCGATGCGCGCCTTGGCGATCACGAGCCGCACCCCCGCGACCTCCGTGAAAGCACCCGGATACGGCGGTGCCACGGCGCGGACCAGGTTGTAGACCTGGGCCGCCGGGGCTGACCAGTCGATCCGTCCGTCTTCGGGCCTGCGGGCGCCGAAATAGCTGCCCCGGGTCGGGTCGTTCGGCAGACGCGGCGCGTTTCCTGCCCGGATCGCCGGCAGCGACCGACTGAGGACGATCTCCGCGGCGACGCTGACCTTGTCGAACACCTGTCGCGCCGTGTCGTCCGGGAGAATGGGCACGGGCAGCTGGTCGACGATGGCGCCCGCATCCGGCTTGGCGACCATCCAGTGCAGCGTGGCGCCGGACTCGGCCTCGCCGTGCAGCACCGCCCAGTTCGTCGGCGCGCGGCCGCGGTAGTGCGGCAGCAGCGAGCCGTGCATGTTGAAGGCGCCTCGCTTGGCCAGCGCCAGCACCGCTTCGGGCAGCAGGTCCCGGTAGTAGAACGAGAAGATCACGTCGGGCGCGGCAGCGGCCACCTGCGAGAGCAGCTCCGCCTCGCCGAAGTCGTCCGCGAACAGCGTGGCCAGGCCGAGCTCGTCGGCGGTGTCGGCGACGCGCTCGAACCACCGGGTCTCGCCGGCCCGGTCGCGATGCGTCACGACCAGGCTCACTTCGACGCCACGCGCGCGCAGGACGCGCAGGCAGCGATCGCCGACGTTGGCGTACGCGAACACGACAGCCCTCATGCGACCTCGAGCTTTGCCGGGTCGGCGCTTTCGAGCACCGCCTTGATCCGATAGCGGGGCCGTCCGCGAACCTCCTGCTGGATCCGCCCGACGTACTCGCCCATCAGGCCGACCCCGAAGAGAACGATTCCCGTGAAGAAAAACTGGAGGGCGAAGAGAGTGAACACGCCCTCCACCTCCGCGCCGAACAGGAAGCGTCGCGCCAAAAGCAGGAGGAACAGGGCTCCCGAGCACAGTGACAGGAGGATGCCGCCGAGCGAGAACCACTGCAGCGGAACAATGGAAAAGCCGGTGACCAGGTCGAAGTTGAGCCGGATCAGCTGGTACAGGGAGTACTTCGATTCACCCGCCCGCCGCGGCTCGTGCTCGACCTCGATCTCGGTGGGCGTCGCCGCGAAGGTGTAGGCCAGCGCGGGAATGAAGGTGTTGACCTCGTGACACTGATTGATCGTGTCGACCAGCTCGCGGCTGTAGGCCCTCAGCATGCAGCCCTGATCGGTCATCCGGATCCGGGTGATGCGCTCGCGCAAGGCATTCATCAGCCGTGACGCGGCGCGGCGGAAGATCGAATCGTTGCGCGTCCGCCGGACCGTGCCCACGTAGTCGTGGCCGGCGGCGACGGCGGCGAGAAGCCGGGGAATCTCCTCCGGCGGGTTCTGCAGATCGGCGTCGAGAGTGATCGCGATCCGCCCTCGCACGTGGCCGAAGCCGGCGAGGATCGCCATGTGCTGGCCGAAGTTGCCGTTGAAGATCACGATCCGGGTGACGTCGGGGCGCTTGCGAAACTGGGCGGCGAGCAGGGTCCCCGATCGGTCGGTGCTGCCGTCGTTGACGAAGATCACCTCGTAGGCACAGTCGACCGCATCGAGAACGGGATAGAGGCGCGCGAACAGGGCAGGCAGGACCGCCTCTTCGTTGAAGACGGGAATGACGACCGAGACGAGGCGCTGCTTCATCGTGCAACCCGGCGACAGGCGGCCGCCAGAGCGGCGCAGGCACGTTCGACGTCGCCGAGGGACATCGCCGGAAAGAGCGGCAGGGTCAGGAGCGAGCGCCCGGCACGCTCTGCATGGGGAAGCATGCCCTCGCGCCAGCCGAGCGATCGGTAGTACGAGAACAGGTGCAGCGCCGGATAGTGGACACCCGTGCCCACGCCGGCGTCGCGCATGTGCTGCATGACGGCGGCCCGCTGGTCGCCCGGCCCGTTCGCCGGCAGCATCACCTGGTACATGTGCCAGTTGGTGATCGCGCCCTGCTCGCGGATCGACGGCGGCAGCACGATGCCGAGCGCCTGCAGCTGCAGTTGCCCGGCGACCTCGAAGTACGCCTTCGCCAGCTCGGCACGCCGCCGGGTGACGTAGTGCAGCCGCCTGAGCTGTCCCAGGCCGATGGCCGCGTGGATGTCGCTCAGGTTGGACTTGCCGCCCGGCGTGACGACGTCCATGCCGTCGAGCCCGCTTCGCACCACTCCCTGCAGCCGCAGTTGCTCCGCCTGCCGGGCCTCGTCGGAGGAGTTCAGAACCAGGCAGCCGCCTTCGGCGCAGGTGATGTTCTTGTTGGCCTGGAAGCTGAAGCTGACGAGGTCGCCGAAGGAGCCGATCAGCTGCTCGTTCCAGCGCGAGCCGATGGCCTGGGCCGCATCCTCGATCACGCGCAGGCCATGCCGATGGGCGATGGCGTAGAGGCGATCCATGTCGACCGGAAGGCCGGCCAGGTACACCGGCAGGAGGGCCTTTGTCCGAGGCGTGATGGCATCTTCGACGGCTTGCAGGTCGAGGTTCCGCGTCGTCGGATCGATGTCGACGAACACCGGCGTCGCCCCGACGGCGACGATCACGTTGGCCGTGGCGGCCCAGCTGATCGGCGTGGTGATGACCTCGTGACCCGGCCCGATGCCGGCCACGCGCAGCGCGATTTCCAGCGTCGCCGTGCCGTTGGCGAATGCACGCAGCGGTCGATGCGCGAACAGCTTCGACAGCTCGGCCTCGAACTCCGTGACCTTCGGTCCCGACGTGATCCATCCGGAGGCCAGCACCTCACCGACGCTGCGGATCGTGCTTTCGTCAAGCGTCGGCTTGGCGAACGGCAGGAACGGAAGCGCCGTCACGGGGCTCATCCCCGCGACATCACGAAGACGCCTGCCAGGATCAGGGCGATGCCGACGACCCGCTCCGGGCCGATCAGCTCGCCGAACAGGTACCAGGCGGCGATCGCGTTGACCACGTAGCCCAGCGACAGCATCGGATAAGCGAGCGAAACGTCGGCGCGCGACAGGGCGACGATCCAGACGCCGACGCTGACGACATAGCAGCCCAGGCCGGCCATGATGGGCCACTGCGCCAGCACCCGGCCGGCCGTGGACAGCGCGTTCGCCGCATCGAGGTGCAGGGGGCCGAGCGGCGTCACGCCGGCCTTCAGCAGGAGCTGGGCGAGCGCGTTCAGGAGCACCCCGACGACGATGGTGAGGAAGGTGGAAAGGGTCACGGCGGCGC
>DATCGH010000092.1:0-3346 GCA_036509055.1 Caldimonas sp. | reverse complement strand
GCCGGCGCGCTCATCAAGGTCGTCGGCGCGCCGCTGGCCTTGCTCGTCGACGCCGTGCTGCTGGCGTTCTCGGCCTCGATCCTGCGCGGCGTGCCGGTCCGCGAGCCGCTGGCGCGGCCGAGCGGCGCAGGCTCGCCGATGGCGAAGTTCTGGGCCGATCTGCGGGCCGGCGTCCGCTTCGTCGCCCGCCACCGCCTGCTGGTCACGCTGGCGCTCGTCGTCGGCGCCTGGCAGGCTTGTCACCATGCCGCCCTGGTGGTGCAGATCCTGTTCGCGACGCGCACCCTCGGCCTGTCGGAGCAGGCGATCGGCCTCAGCTACACGGCGATGGGCGCCGGCACCGTCCTGGCCAGCGTCTTCGGCAACCGGATCAGCCGCCGCTTCGGCCCGGGGCCGAGCCTGGTGACGGGCATCGCGATCTGCGGCGTGGGCTGGCTCGTGCTCTCGGTGGCGCCGGTCAACGCCTGGGGCGTCGCCGCCTTCACCGTCACGCTGATGATGTTCTCCACCGGCGCGGTGCTGATCTTCATCAACTTCCTGGCGCTGCGCCAGGCGGCGACGCCGGCGCCGCTGCTCGGCCGGATGACGAGCACGATGCGCTGGCTGATCCTCATCCCGGCCGGCCCGGGCGCGCTGCTCGGCGGCTGGCTGGGCGAACATTCGGGCCTGCGCACCTCGCTGGCGGTGGCCGGCGGGGGCGCCTTGCTGCTCGCGGTGGCGGCGATGCGCCTGGGCGTGATCCGCAACCTGAAGAGCCTGCCCGAGCCCGAGCACGAATCCGAGTGGCTCGGTGCGGAAGCCGATGTGCGGCCGCAACCGGCGGCGACCTAGGAGGAGAAGGAGAGCATGGACCCTGTGCTGATGGACGTTCCCGAGCGGATCGAGACCGACCACCTCGTGCTGCGCAGCCCGCGGCGCGGCGACGGAGCGACGGTCAACGCCGCGGTCCAGGCTTCCCTCGACGAGCTCACCCCGTGGCTGCCCTGGGCCGGCCCGGGACTGAGCGTCGACGAGTCCGAGGCCAACTGCCGCCGGCAGCAGGCCCGGTTCATGCTGCGCGAGGACTTCGTTTTCCTGATCTTCGCCCGCGAGGCCGACGGCCGGGAAGGCGAGCTGCTCGGCGGCACCGGCCTGCACCGAATCGATTGGACCTTGCGCCGCTTCGAGATCGGCTACTGGCGCAAGACCGGCTGCGAGGGCCGCGGCATCGTCACCGAGGCCGTCCGGGCGATGGTGCGGCTCGCCTTCGATTCGCTCGGCGCGCGTCGCGTCGAGCTGCGCATGGACGACAACAACGAGCGCAGCTGGAAAGTCGCCGAGCGCGCCGGCTTCACGCTCGAGGCGCTGCTTCGCTTCGACGCCGTCAATCCGCGCGGCGAGCCGCGCAGCACCCGGGTCTACGCCCGGGTGCTCGGCGCGGAGGAGCCGTTCGGCGCCTAGCGTGAGGGGGCGGACGCGGGCTCGCGGGCGGCGCTCAGCTCGCCGCGCAGCAGCCGGACGTATTCCGGGTTGCTGTCCGCGAAGTTGTGGTCCGCGCCGGCAAGGGTGCCGAGCGTGGCGATGCCGCCGGCGAAGCGGCCGAGCAGCTGGTCCGTGCTGGCCCGCGGGATGACCTTGTCGTTCGCCGCGGCGATGAGCAGCGTCGGCGCCGTCACCTTCGCGGCGTGCCGGCCCGACTCGAACTTGTCGCGCAGGATCCAGCCGATCGGAATGCCCGGGAACCGGTGGGTGGCGATCTCCAGCAGGCTGTCGTAGGGCGTCACCAGCACCAGGCGCTCGACCGGACGAGCGCTCGCCACCTGGATCGCGACGCCGCTGCCGAGGCTGCGGCCGATCACCGTCACCCGCGGATGGCGGGCGGCGACCTGGTCGAACAGGGCCAAGGCGTCGGCGACGAGGGCGGCCTCGCTCGGCCGGCCCGGGGCGCCGCCGTAGCCCGGGTAATGGAGCAGGTACAGGGCGTGATCGGGAAAGATCGCGGCCATGCCGGGCAGATTGGCCGAGACGTCCTCGGCGTTGCCGCCGAAGTAGAGCAGGGCCTTCAGTCCTTCGTGCTCGCGCATCGTGGCGAGCACCTCCCGGCCGTCGACGGGCAGGGTCAGCAGCGGGGTGCCGGCAGGCGCGGTGCGCGGCTGCGGGTGGTAGATCAGCGACCGCTGCAGCAGGAACAGGGCGAGGCACATCGCGACATAGACGGCCGCGATGCCGGCGAGACCGATCAGCATCCAGCGGGGCACGGCATGCAGGTGCGGCATCGAGGACAGGCGGCGCCCGGCGCTAGGGCGCGAAGCGATCGACCGCGTCGGTGATGAGCGCATCGATGCCGATCGTCGAGAGCCGCGCCGCTTCGGCCGGATCGTTGACCGTGTAGCAGACACCGTGCAGGCCCGCGCCATGGAGCAAGGCGAGCACCGCGTCGTCCATCAGCGGATAGGCCGTGACGACCGCGAAGCAGCCGAGCGTCTTCGCCTCGTCGAGCCAGCCGGAGCGCAGGCTGTCGAGCAGCAGGGCACGCGGGATGTCGGGCGCCGCCGCCTGCGCCGCCGCGAGCGCGGCGGTCCGGAACGAGCTGAACAACGGCGGCAGCGCGGCGCCGCGCCAGAGCCGGGCCGCCTGCTCGGCGACCACCCGCCCGGTTTCGGCTTCGCTGCCGGGCGTGGGCTTGATCTCGATGTTGAGCGCGTGCCCGTTCTCGAGGCAGAACGCCGCCACGGCTTCGAGCGAGGCCGGCGGCTCGCCGGCGAAGGTCCAGCTGTGCCACGAGCCGGCGTCGAGCCGCGCCAGCTCGCTCCACGCGAGGTCGGCGGCGCGGCCGTGGCCGTTGGTCGTGCGCTGCAGGGTCGCATCGTGCAGCAGGAACGGCACGCCATCGGCCGAAAGCTTGACGTCGCATTCGAAGGCGCGATAGCCGTGGCGCGCGCCGAGGCGAAAGGCGGCGAGCGTGTTCTCCGGCGCGAGCTTGCCGGCGCCGCGGTGCGCGATCCAGCGCGGATACGGCCAGGGCGACATCGACCCGCGGCTCACGCGCCGACGCGCGCCGTGGTCGCCGCGTCGAACCAGTGCATGTGCTCGGGCGTCACGCCGATGTTGACGATGTCGCCGACCTTCGGATGCGGCGCGGTCGCGTCGAGCCGGGCGGTGAAGAGGGTCTCGCCGAGCGTGCCGTAGACGAGGCGCTCCGCGCCCAGCATCTCGAGCGCCTGGACGCGCAAGGGCCAGCCCGAAGCCTTCAGGTCGAACGACAGCTCGACGTGTTCCGGCCGCACGCCGAGCACCAGGTCGCCGGCGCGCGGCGCGGGTGCGGCCAGCGGCAGGAGCTGCCCGCCGGCAGTGAAGCCGTTGCCCT
>DATCGH010000091.1:0-5526 GCA_036509055.1 Caldimonas sp. | reverse complement strand
CGCGCGGCTGTCGGTCCGCGGGTAGGTGAGCACCTTGTGCTTCTCGTAGAGCGCCTGCGCGATCGAGAGCGTCGTGCGCGCCGAGAAGCCGAAGCGCGAGTTCGCCTCGCGCTGCAGGCTGGTGAGGTCGTAGAGCAGCGGCGCCGCCTGCGTGCTCGGCTTGGCTTCCTCGCTGACCGACGCCGGCTCGCCCTGCACGGCCTCGGCGATCGCCAGCGCCTCGGCCTCGCTCCAGAGGCGGTCGGCGCGCATCTCGGCGTCGTCGGCGTTCTTCTTCCACGCCGGGTCGAACCACTTGCCCTCGTACTCGCCGGCGGTCACGGCGAAGGTGGCGCGCACCTCCCAGTAGTCGCGCGACACGTGCTTCCTGATCTGCTCCTCGCGCTCGACCATGATCGAGAGCGTCGGCGTCTGCACCCGGCCGACGGTGGTGAGGAAAAAGCCCCCGTCGCGCGAGTTGAAAGCGGTCATCGCCCGGGTGCCGTTGATGCCGACCAGCCAGTCGGCCTCGGAGCGGCAGCGTGCGGCGTCGGCCAGCGGCAGCATCTGCCGGTCGCTGCGCAGGTGCTCGAAGCCGTCGCGGATCGCCGCCGGCGTCATGCTCTGCAGCCAGAGGCGCTTGACCGGATGCTTGGCCTTGGCATGCTGCTGGATCAGGCGAAAGATCAGCTCGCCTTCGCGGCCGGCGTCGCAGGCATTGATCAGCTCGCCGACGTCCTTGCGCTTGACCAGCCTGACGATCGCGCTCAGGCGGCCCTTGGTCTTCTCCAGCGGTGCCAGGTCGAAGTGCGGCGGGATCACCGGCAGGTGGGCGAAGCTCCACTTGCCACGCTTGACGTCGAACTCCTCCGGCGCCTTGATCTCCAGCAGGTGGCCGACGGCGGAAGTGACGAGGTAGCTCTCGCTCTCGAAGTACTCGTCGTGCTTGTCGAACTTGCCCGCGATGGGCGTGAGCGCTCGGACGATGTCCTGCGCGACGGAAGGCTTCTCGGCAATGATCAGGGACTTGGTGGTCATTCTTCGATTCGATTCGATTTCAGTGCTGTGCTCTCGCGGCCTTGCCGCATCCATACAATCCGTGCTTCTCGCGCGCACGCCCACGCGCGCGCACCCATGAATTCAATGTACCCAAAGAAAACGAACGGCAAGAAAAGCCCCAAGACCCAATCCGAGTCCGTCGCCGCTCCGAGCCCGCGCGGACGCATCCAGGTGAGGCGCTCGGGCGTTCATGGCAAGGGCGTGTTCGCCCTCAAGGCGATCCCCGCCGGCACGCGGATCATCGAATACACCGGCGACGTGATCACCTGGAAGGAAGCGGAGCGTCGCCATCCGCACGATCCCGAGGACCCGAACCATACCTTCTTCTTCCACATCGACGACAAGCGCGTCATCGACGGCGGCACCGGCGGCTCGGCGAAGTGGATCAACCATGCCTGCGATCCGAACTGCGAGGCCGACGAGGACGAGGACGCCGGTAGGGTGTTCATCAAGTCCCTGCGCGACATCGAGCCGGGCGAGGAGCTGAACTACGACTACGGCCTGGTGCTCGAGGGCAAGCAGACGAAGAAGGTGAAGAAGCAGTACGCCTGCCACTGCGGCAGCCGCAAGTGCCGCGGCACCATGCTCGCACCGAAGGGGAAGTGAACACGGGCGGGCCGGCGGCGATCAGGATCGAGCGGGTCGAAGAGACCGGTTCGACCAACGCCGACCTGCTGGCCTGGGCCCGCGAGGCACCCGCCGACAGCGTGCTCGCACCGCGTGCCCTCGTCGCCGAGCGGCAGACCGCCGGCCGCGGCCGCCTCGGGCGAACCTGGGAATCGACCCCGGGCGCATCGCTCACCTTCTCGCTGGCCTGGCACTTCGCTGCCGGGATCGATCTCTCGGGGCTCTCGCTCGCGGTCGGCGTCGCCCTCGCCGAGGCGCTCGATCCGCGTCCCGGCGCCGCGCTTCGCATCGGCCTGAAGTGGCCCAACGACCTCTGGCTCGTCGGCAGCGCCGAGCCCGGACGAAAGCTGGGCGGGGTGCTGATCGAGACCGTGGCGCGCGGCGCCACCCGGGTGGCGGTGATCGGCATCGGCATCAACCTGCGCGAGCAGCGCGTCGCCGCAGCGTCGACCGGCGTCGCCTGGCTTGGGGAGATCGACGCCGCAGCGGCAACGAGCCCGCAGGTGATTGCGGAGCGGTTGGTGCCGACCTTGACGGCAGCGCTCTGCCGCTTTGAGAACGACGGCTTCCCGGCCTTCGCCGCCGCCTTCGCCAACCGCGACCTGCTTCGGGGCCGCGCCGTGCGCTGGGCGGCCGCAACGGGCTTCGGACGCGAAGGCATCGCCAGCGGCATCTCGGCCGGCGGCGAACTGCTGCTGCGCACGCCAGCCGGCATCGAGCCGATCGGCAGCGGCGAGGTCAGCGTGTGTCCGGAACCCGGCCCTGGCGCCGGCGACCCGCAGCGCAGCGCGAGCGACCCATGCTGAGGGGCCTGTTGCTGGCGGTGCTCGTCGCCAACCTGTTGTTCTTCGGCTTCACCCGTGGCTGGTTCGACGGCCTGTTCGGCCTGCAGTCGCTCGGCGACCGCGAGCCCGAGCGGATCGCCAACCAGGTGCGCCCGGCGAGCATCGTCCTGATGCCGATGGCTTCGGCGCCGCCCGGCACCAGCGGCAGCTGCCTCGAGTCGGCGCCCGTCGCCGGCGCGGAAGCCGCCGCGGCCGAAGCGGCGCTGAAGGCGGCGCTGCCGCCGGGCACCTGGACCGATCAACGAAGCGAAGCGACGGTGGGCACGACCAGCGTCGTCACCCACGTCTACCGCGTCGGCAACGCCGATGCGGCGACGGCCGCGCGCCTCGCCAGCCTCCGGCTCGACAGCTCGGGGCGCGGCTTCAGCGCTTGCGCACGGCTCGAACCGAGCCGCTGACCGCGCGGGCGGCGCGGCGCCGCTCGAGATGCGAGACCCCGGCCAGCGCGAGCACCGCGCTCAGCAGCAGCATCAGCCAGCCGACGCCGAGCGCGCCACCGCCGCCGCCACCGCCCGAGCTCGAAGGCGGCACGGGGGCCGCGGCGACGGTGACGGCGGTGATGGCGGTCGAGACGTAGTTGTTGTTGTCGGTGGTGGTCAGGCTGACCGTGAACGTGCCTGCGGCCGTCGGCATGACGGTCACCGTGTCGGCATTGTTCGCGCCGCTGATCGTCGCCCCGGTCGTGCCGGCGGAAACGATCGCCCACAGGTAGGTGGCGCTCTGGCCGGCGCCGATCACCGAGCTGGAGTTGATCGTGACCGGCTGTCCTGCCGTCGGGCTGGCGGTCGCCACCGAGATCTGGGCCTGCACGCCCGTCGCGAGGACGACAGCGGCGCGCACGTCCAGCATGCCGGCACCGCAGAGGGACGTGCTGCAGTAGCACTCGCCCTGGTCGACACCGGTCGGCGCGACGCACTGCGGAATACCGGCGCTGCCGCCCGTCGTCGGAAAGGGCCTCGCGGTCGCCTGAAGGGCCGAGCGCACCTGGGCCGGCGTCATCGACGGCTTGACCGAGAGGATCAGGCTGGCGGCGCCGGCGACGAGCGGCGCCGAGAAGCTGGTGCCGAGCGATGCGGTGTCGAAGCTGTCGGTGTAGATCGCGCCGGCAGCGCCGAGCACCGGGGTCTGCGCCCCCGAATTCGACGTCGTCATGATCGGGTACAGGCAAGGCTCGCCGTCGTTGATCAGGACGCAATTTCCCCCTGGGGCGCTGATCGCAATCTCGGGACCGAGGTCCGAGAAGCCCACCTTGTCGCCCACGTGGCGCAGGCCTGCCACCGCGATGATTCCCGGGCAATTGGCGGGCGTGCCGACGGCGTGGCCGGCGGTATTGCCGGCCGAGGCGACGACCACCACGTTGGCGGCCGTGAGCCGGGTCATCGCGTCGCGATACGGCTGGCTGCAGGAGCCGGTGCTGCCGAGGCTCATGCTGAGGACCCGCGCCGGGTGGGGATTGGCCGGCAACCCCAGCGTCGCGAGCTCGGAGGCGCTGTAGACCCCGGCCGCCCAGAGCATGCCGACGAGGATGTCCGAGTCGTAGCCGCCGCACTTGCCGAGCACGCGCACCGGCATCACCTTGACGCCGTTGCCGACGCTGGCGATGCCGACGGCGTTGTTCGTGGTCGCGCCGATCAGGCCGAGCGTCTGCGTGCCGTGCCAGGAGGAACTGGAGACGTCGCAGCTGGTGAAGTTCGGGTTGTTCGCCTTCTCGGCGGCGGTGATGAAGTCGCCCGGATCGCTCGGGTCGGCGTCGCGGCCGTTGCCGTCGTTGGCGGTCGAGAAGTCGCTGCCGCCGGCGCCGTTGCCGTTGGAGTCGTCGGCGGCAATCATGTCGTAGCCGGGAACGACGTTCGCGAGCAGGTCCGGATGGTCGAAGCGCAGGCCCGAATCGAGCACGGCGACGACGAGGCTCGGGCTGCCGACGCCGCCGCTCAGGAGGTCCCAGGCCTGCTCGGCGTTGATCGCAGCCGGTGCGGTGTTGGTCGCCAGCCCGTCCGGGCCCGGCGGTTTCAGGTACCACTGACCGACGGCGGGGCCGCCAGATGTCGCATCGACTTGGCGGCTGGCATAGAACGGATCGTTCGGCGCGGCGACGATGTGCTTGCGCTCGTCGGCCACCGCGTATTCGACGTCCGCCAGGGCACTGAGCCGAGCCGCCAGGCTGGCCGAGCTCAGGCCGCGGGCGGTGACGACGTGCGACCGGTCGGAAACGCCGGCGCCTGCGGCCAAGGCGACGCCGATCCGCTCGCCGAGCGCCTGCACCTGCAGCGTGCGCCGGCCGGTGGCCGTCATCGCCTGCTTCTTCATCAGGTCCGAGTCGGCCCGGTACTTGACGATCACCCGGGCCGGGGCCGCATCGACCGCGGCCGGGCGAACGCTTTGCGCCATCGGCGCCTGGGCCGCCAGCGGCAAGAGCATCGCGGCGGCAAGCGCGGCAACGCGCTGGTTCATTCTTCGCATGTCGGTATTCGCTCCTGGATCACATCACGGCGCCGCGCTTGCGCCCGTCCAACTCGACGGCTTCGAAGCTCGCGCGCGCCTGGCGCAGGCGGTCGATGGCCGCATCGCAGGCCGACGGGTCGGCGCAGCGCAGGCTGAGGGCATGCCAGTTCGCGCTCACCAGCGATCGGTAGCTGGCCGGCACACCGGCCACGCGGCTGACTTCGGCGGCAATGCCTGCCTGGTCGTCCGAAGGCCGGGTCAGCTTGACCATCAGCCGCACTTCGACCGGACCGGGCGCGGGCTCGGCGGCCGGCGCGGCACAGGCCGACAGCGCGCCGACGGCGGCGGCAAGCGGGAGAGCCAGCCAGGCGCGCGCGGGACGCGCGCCGCGAGAGACGAGCAAGGGCATCGAGCCAGTTTAGGCGGCCGCCATGCGGGCGTCGGGAGCCTTTACCAAGCCTTACCGACGGCCGCCAACTCCATCACGCCGCGACGAACGGCCAGCCTCCGAACGTCAGCGATCCTTGCGCAGCACACCGATCGGCGCGCCGGCGTCGCCAAGCATGAACAGGCT
>DATCGH010000090.1:0-9025 GCA_036509055.1 Caldimonas sp. | reverse complement strand
CAGGCCCTGCATTTCGCTCGCGGCGAGCTGCATCTGCTGCATCTGCTGGTCGAGGCGGTCGAGCTCGCCCGGCGCCTCGCGCAGGATGCGCAGCGCCGGCTGGATCAGGATCAGCCAGACCAGCAGGATCGCCACCGAGACCACCATGACGACGATCAGCTGGCGCTCGCGCGGCGCCCGCGACTGCCAGAAGCGGCCCGCCTGCTGGCGCGCATCGTTGATCGCGGGCGGCACGGAAGGGGAGTCGGTGGCCATGGCTACGTTGTTCAGGCGGCGGGGCGGGTGCGGGTCACCACGATCCGGCCTTCGCTGGCGTTGACCTGGAAGCCCGCGGGCTGCAGGACGCCGCGGAACTGCTCGATCTGGGCATCGGTCCAGCCGGTGGCGCCGATGGTCAGCTTGCCCGACTCGAAGCGCAGGTTCTCGACCGGCGGCCGCTCGTTCGGCCAGGCCGCGGCCGCGGCCTGGAGCATCGGCTCGAGGTCGCTGTCGGCGGGCTTGCCGGCGTGGGTGCGTAGCGCCTGGGTCTCGCGCAGCATCACCGCGCCGGCGTCGCGCTGGATGTCGGCATCGGCGACCCGCGGATAGCTCTGCTTCACCAGCGCCTGGATCGCGTTGCGGCGGGCCCGGATTTCGTTCTGCTGGTGGAAGGCCCAGAGGTTCAGGCCGACGATCTGCGCCGCGACCAGCACCGCCACGCCGAGGCGCGCCGGCCGCCAGGCCGGGCTCATCGCCTGGCGCAGCCAGTCGCGGGCGGCGCGGGCGCCGCGCGTCTTTCTCGCCAGCTCGAACTGGCGCAGGTTCCACAGGCTCCGGCCGGCCTGCAGCAGGCGCTGCTCGACCGGCATCACCATCACCGGCGCGCCGAGCCACTGCTCGGCGGCGACGGCGGCGGTGGGCGAGGCGGTCCAGCGGGTCGTCACCGGCGGCGGCTGCGGCACGAGCGCGCGCGCCAGGCCGCCGTCGAGGCGAACCGTGGCGACGCCGTCGACATGGGCCCAGGTCAGGACGGTGCCACCGGGCGCCACGGGATCGGCGGATTCGGGCACGTGGAAGTGGCCCATCGGCGGCTCGTCCGGCCAGGCCATGGGCACGACGCGGTCGACGAAGACGCCGCTCTTCTGCAGCGCATCGAGCTCGTCCTGCAGCCAGGCGCGATCGACGGCCGCGACCCAGGCCTGCTCGCCGGCAACGGCCAGCGGCGCGACCGCGAGATGCACCGATTCCGAATCCTCGAGCAGGGCATCCTCGATCACGCCGACCAGGGCGGCGCGCAGCCGTGACGCCGGCGCCTTGGGCAGGGTGATGCGATGCCAGGCGACGTCGGTCTCGCGCACGACGGCGATCACCTGCGAGGCACGCGGCAGCAGGGCCGCAGCCGCGTCGCCCTGGGCTTCGAACTCGATGCCGTCGGCGCTGGTGACGTAGACGTACTCGCGCCGCCGGCCCGGATCGGGCGCGGCCTCGTCCGTCGCCCGCGCGCGCAAGCGACGGTGCTCGGGGAGCTGGATCACGAGGGTCGACATGGGAAAGCGGCGGAGCCTACGCCCATTTTAGGAGGCCGGAGGGTCGAAAACGCCTGCAATCAAAGACTTACGTTGCTCTGTTGTAGCGTCTTCGCAGTATTGCTGCTCACTTTTGCACTGGCTTACGAGCCCATGCCGTCGCGGCTGGACACCCGCTCGCGCTGCAGCACCTGCACCTGCGCCCCGCGCCGCTGCACCAGCGAGCGCTGCTCGAGAACGACGTCGCCGAGGCGCAGGCGGCCGCGGACCTCGAAGAAGTTGGAACTGACCGCGATCCGGTCGAAGCTGGCGGGCGGCAACGACGGCGCCAACGCCTTCAGGTCCGCCGATGATTTGATCGGCACGCGCTGGCGCGACTGGACGATGCGCTCGGCCGTGGCCAGGTCGAGCCCCTCGATCGCGGCGACCAGCACCTCGCGAGGGGCGGTGTTGACGTTGATGGCGGACGCCTCCGGCAGGATGACGACGTAAGGCTCAAGCGCCTGTACGGCCGCGGGCTCGATCCCCAGCCAGGTCAGCTGCGACGCGGAGCGCGGCATGAGCGGCGGATTGGCCGGCCGCGGATTGGCGGCCGGTGGCGTCGCCGCGACTCCGCTGGCGCCGCTCGCACCCGGGTCGGGCGGCGGTGCCGGCGAGGCGTCACGCAGGCCGACCGAGATGCGCGTGGCGACGTCGACCGAAAGGCCGACGGTTTCGCACAGGCGCTGCAGTGCGGCCTGCGCAACCGGATCGATCTTGCCGCCCTGGACGATGTTGGCCAGGTTGTAGCGCGAGTTCGCGTCGGTGATCGTGCCCGAAAGGAAGGCGTCCGGCGCATCGTCGGTGTTGTCCTTGTCGGCGGCGAGGAAGGTCGACAGCCGCGCCTCGGCCAGCGGCACCGCCCAGGGCTCGCCGAGATGGTCGGTGCCGCCGGTCTTGGCGTCCTCGCGCAGGATCATCCGGGTCCAGTCGAGAGCGCCAGAGAGCACCCAGGCCGACTGGGTGCGCGCCCGCTCCGCCGCTTCGACCTGGATCGCTTGCCATTGCTGCCAGAGCATCGAGCTGGCGAGGGTGGCGACCAGGGCGACGATGATCATTGCCGTGAGCAGAGCCGCGCCGCGGCTGCGCTCACGGCGCGAGCGCCTGACAGGGCTGCTCCCTCCCCGCTTCGCTCCCCTCCCTCCAAGAGGGAGGGGCCGGTTCCTCCGGAACCGCTTTTTGGCGTTGTTCATGGGGCGAGCAGGGTGTCGCGCACCAGGCTGCCGTTGAGGCCGCTGCCGGGCGCGAAGGCGAGGACCAGACGCACGCCGCTCGGCAGCGCCTGGCTCTGCACGCCGGAAGCGGCGACGACGTCGCCGCTCGACTGGCAGTTGGCCCAGGCGTTGCCCTGGAAGAAGTAGACCTGCCATTGATCGAGCCCGGTCAACGCCTTCAGCTGGCCGGTCTCGCTGCCCTGGAACTGCTGGGTGCGCAGCCACATCTCCTGCAGCGCGGTCGTGGTCGTCACCGGCGGTCCGGCCCAGCGCTGCCACATCGCGTTGCTGCTGTCGGGGCGCAGCGACCAGGCGACCACCTGCATCCCGCCTTCGGTCCGCCGGGTGAGGCGCACCGTCTGGCCGTCGCAGGTGAGGGTCGGCACGGCCGTCGTCTGCTGCAGCGAGGCGAGGTCCTGCTCCCACTGCGAGATCACGGTTTCGAGACGCAGGGTCTGCTCGAGGCGCACCTGGTTCGAATCGCGCGCCCGGACGATGCCGTCGACACCCTGCCAGGCCATCAGCGACATGATCGCCATGATGACCAGGGCGACCAGCACCTCGACCAGCGTGAAGCCCCGGTGGCGCGTGGCCCGCATCACGGGGGTCCGAGGATGGTCGAGAGCAGCAGCACGGTGGTGCCGCTGTCGTCGAGGATCCGAGCGTCGACCCGCCGGAAGAGCGGGTTCGGCGTGTTGCGCACGATCAGCTTGCCGTTGTAGATGCGGCCGAACTGCTCGCAGGTGAACAGGCTGTCGCCGATGTCCGGACGGCGGCGCGCCAGCTTCAGCCCGGTGAGCTGGTTGTCGGCGCACCACTGGGCCGCGGTGATGTCGGCCAGGCGCGACGAGTTGTCGGTGAGCGTGCCGGCCGCCTTGATGCCGGCGCCGAGCGTGACCGCGACGATCGCGAGCGCGACCAGCACCTCGATCAGGGTGAAGCCGCGGGCAGGCGTCCTGCTCACTGCGATGCCGGCAGGTCGTCGCCCACCAGGAACGGTCCGATGCCGTCGGTGCCGAGCGTCAGCCGGTGGTCGTCGAGCCGAAGGACGATCCGCTGCTCGCCGATCAGCGGCTCGGGACCGAGCACCACGGCCCGCGCGCCGATCACCTGCGCGGCGGTGCCGGATTCGAGAAAGCGGGTCGGCAGCGGGTCCTTGGCGGAAAGGCCGACGAAGCGGAAGTCGCTGCCGTCGGCCTGCTTCTCCAGCGGCTCCCAGCGTGCCGGCACGCCCGAGGAGCGGGCCTCGGCGCGGGCCGATTCGAGCAGGGCGGCGAGCCGCACCGCTTCCTGCTCCAGCTTGGCCGCGGTCGGGTCGCGCAAGGCGAGGCTGACCACGCCGGTGGCGATCGCGATGATCGCGACCACCAGCATCAGCTCGATCATCGTGAAGCCGCGCTGCCGCTGGCGGGCAGCGACCGCAGGGAGCGTGGGGGCTCGGCCGGGCGCCGGGCCGCTCCCAAGCCCGGCCGCACCCCCTCGGGGGGCAGCGACCGCAGGGAGCGTGGGGGCTCCGCTACTGCCAGGAGCCGATATCGGCATTCGTCTTCTCGCCGCCGACCACGCCGTCGGCACCGAAGCTGTAGACGTCGATCTCGCCTTTCAGGCCGGGGTTGGCGTACTGGTAGGGGTGCCCCCAGGGATCGCTCGGCAGCTTGTCGAGATAGGGCCGCCAGTTGGCGGGAATCACGCCGACCGTCGGCTTGGCGACCAGCGCCTGAAGGCCCTGCTCGCCGCTCGGAAAGCGCAGGTTGTCGAGCTTGTAGAGCTTGAGCGCCTGCATCAGGTTGTTGACGTCGGTGCGCGCCGCGGTGACGCGCGCGTCGTCGGCCCGGTCCAGCATGTTGGGCACGATCAGGGCCGCCAGAACGCCGATGATCACGAGCACGACCATGAGCTCGATCAGGGTGAAGCCGCGGCTGCGGCGGAGGCGTTTCATCGTCGATCGCATCGTGGAGTTCTACCGGTCGTCTGCCTCGATGGCAGGGGTCGTCGATCATAATCGCCGCATGTTTGCGCGCCTGTCCGCATTCGTGATCTGGTCGCTCGTTGCCGCGGCGGTGGTGTTCTGGGCGCTCCGCTTCGGCGTCTCGCCGCCGCAGGCCCCGGCCTACGCGGTGCCGATCGACCGGGCGGCGCCGCCGCGCGGCGACCTGGCCCGGCTGTTCGGCGCGCCGCCGGTCGTCGCCGTGGCCGAAGCGGCACGTGCGGAAGCGCCGTCGCGCTTTCGCCTGGTCGGCGTGATGGCGCCGCGCTCGAGCACGCCCGAAGGCACCGGCGCATATGGCCTGGCGCTGATCGCGGTCGACGGCAAGCCGCCGCGCGCCTTCGCCGTCGGCTCCAAGCTCGACACCGACCTGGTGCTGCAGTCCGTGGGTCTGCGCACCGCCTCGCTCGGCACCGCCCAGGGTGCGCGCAGCGTGCTCCTCGAGCTGCCGGCGCTGCCCGCGCCCGCCACCGGCACCCTGCCGGCGCCCGGTTCGCCTGCGCCGGCGATGGTGTCGCCGGCGGTGCGACCTGGCGCGGTGCCGACGCCGGTCGCGTCGCCTCCGGCCATGGCCCCGGCGATGGTGCCTGCACCGGCACCGGCACCCGCCCCGATGATGCAGCTGCAGCCCGCCCAGGCCCAGCCGGGCTCGGCGAATCAGCTGCCGCCGAATCCCAACCTGCCCTCGCCCGACAACTTCCGCTCGCAGTAGCCGCGGCTACTGCAGGAACAGCCGATAGGCCGGGTTGCCGGTCTCGTCGGCGCAAGGGTAGGCGAGCGTCTCCAGAAACTCGGCGAACGCCTTCTCGTCCTTCGGCGGGACCTGCAGGCCGACCAGGATGCGGCCGTAGTCGGCGCCCTGATTGCGATAGTGGAAGAGGCTGATGTTCCAGCTCGCCGGCATGCGCGACAAAAAGCGCATCAGCGCCCCCGGCCGCTCCGGAAAGACGAAGCGATAGAGCCGTTCGTCGCGGGCCAGGGCGCTGCGCCCGCCGACCATGTGACGCACGTGCTCCTTGGCGAGGTCGTCGCCGGTGAGGTCGAGGACAGGAAAGCCGTGGCTCGCGAACTGCTGCGCGAGCTGCGCCGATTCGGCCCGGTCGACCGTGGCCACGCCGACGAAGACGTGCGCCTCGGCCGCGTCGGAGATGCGGTAGTTGAACTCGGTGACGGCGCGCGGTCCGATCAGCTCGCACAGGCGCCGAAAGCTCCCGCGCTCCTCGGGGATGGTCACCGCGAACAGGGCCTCGCGCTCCTCGCCGACCTCGGCCCGCTCGGCGACGAAGCGCAGGCGATCGAAGTTCATGTTCGCGCCGCAGGTGATGGCGACGTAGGTCTCGCCCTTGGCGCCGCGAGCGTGCGCGTACTGCTTGATCGCGGCGACGCCGAGCGCGCCCGCCGGCTCGAGGATGCTGCGCGTGTCCTCGAACACGTCCTTGATCGCGGCGCAGGCGGCGTCGCTGTCGACGACGATCCAGTCGTCGACGAGTTGCCGCGCGAGGCGGAAGGTTTCGGCGCCGACCTTCTTCACGGCGGTGCCGTCGGAGAACAGGCCCACGTCGGCGAGCTCGATCCGCCGGCCGGCGCGAACCGAGCGCAGCATCGCGTCCGAGTCGTTCATCTGCACGCCGACGATGCGGATCCCGGGCCGGACCGCCTTGACGTAGGCGGCGATGCCCGAGACCAGGCCGCCGCCGCCGATGGCGACGAAGATCGCGTCGATCGGCCCCTGGTGCTGGCGCAGGATCTCCATCGCGATCGTTCCCTGGCCGGCGATCACGTCGGGGTCGTCGAACGGGTGCACGAAGGTGAGGCCGCGCTTGGCTTCGAGCTCGAGCGCGTGGGCGTAGGCGTCGGAGTAGCTGTCGCCGCGCAGCACGACCTCGGCGCCGAGGGCGCGCACCGCCGCGACCTTGAGCGAGGGCGTGGTCGTCGGCATGACGACCAGCGCCTTGCAGGCGAGCTCGCGTGCGGCGAGCGCCACACCCTGGGCATGGTTGCCGGCCGAGGCGCAGATCACGCCGCGCGCCAGCGCCTCTTTCGAGAGGTGCGCCATCTTGTTGTAGGCGCCGCGCAGCTTGAAGCTGAACACGGGCTGCGTGTCCTCGCGCTTGAACAGCACCTGGTTGCCGAGCCGGGCCGAAAGGCGCGGCGCGGCATCGAGCGCCGACTCGATCGCGACGTCGTAGACGCGCGCCGTCAGGATCTTCTGCAGGTAGCCGGCGAGGGCGGGCTTGCGGGCGGAAGGCGCCTTCTTCGGCGCCGGCTTGCGGGGGGAATTCGCCATGCCTTGTCGTGTCTCCCAGCGGCTGACGATTGCGGCGCCGCATCATACGTGGCGGCGTCGCGCACTCCTTCTCGAGCGGCCGAGAAAAAAGCCCAAGGCATTGCTGCCCTGGGCTGAATCCACCGTAGAGGAGGTGGAGGAGACAATCGGTGCGGCGCGAATCAGGATCTGTACCCCGCTCGTCGCGAACCGCTCGATACGAGTTTAGGGTCTTTTTTGTTGCAGTGCAATATCACGCGAAGGAGCGGCCGAGATGGAATGCACGATCGACTGGATGCCGGCCAACGGCATGGCGTTCTCGGCCGAGACCGGCAGCGGCCATCTGCTGACGATGGACGGCGCCCCCGATGGCGGCGGCCGCAATCTCGCGCCGCGGCCGATGGAGACGGTGCTCGCCGGCACCGGTGCCTGCACCGCCTACGACGTCGTGCTGATCCTGCGTCGTGGCCGACACGACGTGCGCGGCTGCCGCGTCAAGGTGACGGCGGAGCGTGCGCCGCAGGACCCGAAGGTCTTCACCCGGATCCAGATGCACTTCGTCGTCAGCGGCGTGCAGCTGGCGGCGAGTGCGGTCGAGCGCGCGATCGCGCTGTCGCACGAGAAGTACTGCTCGGCGACGATCATGCTCGGCAAGACGGCCGAGATCGTCACCAGCTACGAGATCGTCGCCGCCGACGCCGGCACGGCATCGGCCGAGAGCGCGCAGGCTCAGAGATAGTGCGCGGTCCGGGTCATGACCCGGCCTGCAAGCCGCATCGCCAGCCGCGCCGGCCAGGGCAGGGGCGCGGCGCCTGAACGCTCGGCGGCGATCGCGTGGCCGGCTTCGTCGCTCTTCATCTGCGCGACGATCGCCCGCGAGGCCAGATCGGCCTCCGGCAGTCGCTCGAGGTGGCTCGCCAGGTGATGCTCCACCTGGCGCTCGGTCTCCACCATGAAGCCGAGGCTGGCCTTGTCGCCGAGCCGGCCGGCGACGAGGCCGATGCCGAACGCGCCCAGGTACCAGAGCGGATTGAGCACGCTCTGCCGGGCGCCGAGCTCGCGCAGTCGCTCCGCCGTCCAGGCGAGATGGTCGGTCTCTTCGGCGGCGGCCTCGATGAATTGGCGGCGCAGCACGGGGTTGGGGGTGGCCAGTGCCTGGGCGCTGTAGAGCGCCTGGGCGCAGACCTCGCCGACGTGGTTGACGCGCATCAGGGCGCCGGCTTCGCGTCGCTCGGCGTCCGCGAGAGGCGCGTCGGCCCCGGTGGCGACGGGCTTCGGACGGGCCGCCCGCGGCGGGCTGGAGAGCGCTCGCCGCGCCTGGTCGAGACCGGCCAGCAAGCGGTCGGCGGGAGTGAGTGAAACGGGTTGCATGGCGAGGCCGAGGATAGCTTTCACGCGCAAAAGTTCCCACGAATTTTCTCGTTGTGCTAAGACAACATACGGGGCCTTTTTTGCTCGGCAAGGCTTTGCAGCGCCAAGCCCCTCTGGTGCAATACGCACAACTTCCGCAAAGGGGGTTGTGCCTGATCTGCTCCAGTGCGGGTAATCGGTGATCGGGACCTCTTGTTCAACCTAGGAGATAGTTGCAATGAAAAAATCTCTGCTCGCTCTCGCGGTACTGGGCGCTTTTGCCGGCGTCGCGTCGGCGCAGTCCTCGGTCACCCTTTACGGCACGGTCGACCTGAATGGCCGTTACGTCAAGGCTGACGGACAAGAAAAGCGCCTCACGCTCAGCCAGGACGGCATCAACAGCAGCCAGCTCGGCTTCCGCGGTGTCGAGGATCTGGGCGGCGGCCTCAAGGCCGGCTTCAACCTGCTGGCCGGCGTCAACGCCGACACCGGCACGACGAACTCCAAGTTCTTCAACCGTCGCTCGACCGTCAGCCTGTTCAGCAACCTCGGTGAAGTTCGCCTCGGCCGCGACTACACGCCGACGTTCTGGAACCTGACGATCTTCGACGCGTTCGGCACGAACGGCCTCGGCAGCTCGCTCAACGTCCGCAACGGCTACGGC
>DATCGH010000089.1:0-3732 GCA_036509055.1 Caldimonas sp. | reverse complement strand
AAGATGCCGCCAACCGATGCCCCGGCGGGCCCGCGAACGGTGATGCAGGTCTATCGCGCCCCCTACCTGGCGCATGCGGCGCTCGAGCCGATCAACTGCACCGCGCGCGTCGCCGACGGCAACGTCGATGTCTGGGTGCCGACGCAGGTGCCCGGCCTCGCCCGGGCGATCGCCGCCGAGGTCGCCGGCGTATCGCCCGAGTCGGTCACCGTCCATGTCACCTACCTCGGCGGCGGCTTCGGTCGCCGCCTCGACGTCGATTTCGTCGGCCAGGCGGTGCGCATCGCGATCGAGTGCGGCGGCAAGCCGGTGCAGCTGGTGTGGTCGCGCGAGGAAGACCTCGGCCACGACTTCTATCGGCCGGCCGGCGTGGCGGTGATGTGCGCCACCCTCGGCGAGGACGGCCGCCCGAGCTCGCTCAGGATCACCAGCGCCGGCGACGCGATCACCCCGCGCTGGCTTGAGCGCGGCCTGCCGCACCTGACCGGCCCGGTCGACACGCCCGACAAGACCGCCAGCGAGGGCCTGTTCGACCAGGTCTACGAGATTCCCAACCAGCGCATCGCCCATGTCGCCACGCAGAGCGGCGTGCCGGTCGGCTACTGGCGCTCGGTCGGGCACTCGCACAACGCCTTCTTCAGCGAGTCGTTCATCGACGAGCTCGCGCACGCCGCCGGGCAGGATCCGGTCGCCTACCGGCTGGCGATGCTGAAGGATTCGCCGCGGCACCGCGCGGTGCTGCTGCTCGCGGCGCAACAGGCCGGCTGGCCGGGCCACGGCACGACCCAAACCCTCCCGCCGGGGCGGGCGCGCGGCGTCGCCCTGCACGAAAGCTTCGGCAGCATCGTCGCCCAGGTCGTGGAGGCATCGATCGTCGGCAACGTGCCGCGGGTGCATCGGGTCGTCTGCGCGGCCGACGTCGGCGGCGTCGTCAATCCGGGCATCGTCGCCCAGCAGCTCGAGAGCGCCGTGGTCTTCGCCCTCACGGCTGCGCTGCACGGCCGCATCGACATCGTCGACGGCGTCGTCAGGCAGACCAACTTCCCGAGCTATCCGATGATTCGCCTCGCCGATTCGCCGCGGATCGAGACCCACTTGGTGGCGAGCGCCGAGCCGCCGGGCGGCGTCGGCGAGATCGGCACGCCGCCGCTGGCGCCGGCGCTGGCGAACGCACTCTTCGCGCTGACCGGCAAACGCCAGCGGGAGTTGCCGCTCACCGTCTGAGCGCAGGCCGACACACGCGGCCGGATCGGCCCGTGCCGCCTTCAGGCCGAATCGACCGTCTGCGCTCCGGACGACCGGCGCACGTGGCGCGCCAGGGTGCGGCGCAGCTTCGGCGCGTCGATCGGCTTGGTCAGGAAGTCGTTCATGCCGGCGGCATGCGCGAGGTCGCGTTCGGAGACCAGCGCCGCCGCGGTCAGGGCGACGATCGGCAGCGCCTGCGGATCCCAGGTCTTGCGCAGCTCGGCCGCCGCCTCGTGGCCGCTCATCAGCGGCATCTGCACGTCCATGAGCACCAGATCGAACGGCCGGCCGCCACGGGCGGCCTCGTGCACCGCCTCAACAGCCGCCCGGCCGTCGCGGGCCTCGGCCACCTCGACGCCCCACTGCGCCAGCGTCGCCACCGCGATCATCATGTTCACCGGGTTGTCCTCGACCAGCAGGATGCGCGCGTCGCGCAGCCGCGCGTGCTCGCCGGCCTCGCTCGTCAGCGTGTCGCCGGGCAGCACCGCCGGCGGCAGCGGCAGCTCGGCCCAGAAGGTGCTGCCGGCGCCGGCGCGGGTCTCGACGCCGACGTCGCCGCCCATCAGCCGGGCGAGCTGGCGGCAGATCGACAGGCCCAGCCCGGTGCCGCCGACGGCCCGCGTCGTCGAGGCATCGCCTTGCGAGAACGGCTGGAACAGGCGCGCCAGGAGCTGCTCGTCGACACCGCTGCCGCTGTCGACGACCGCCAGGCGGACGCCGCCGGTCGCGCCGGCGGTGGCGACGATGCGGATGCCGCCCTCGACCGTGAACTTGACCGCGTTGGTGATGAAGTTGCCGAGGATCTGGCGGATCCGCACCGGGTCGCCGTTGACGACCGAGGCGAGCCCGGCCTCGATCTCGAGCTCGAGCGTCAGGCCCTTGGCATCGGTGATCGGCCGGTAGGACGCCTGCACGGCGGCCAGCAGCTCGCGCAGGTCGAAGGCGCCGGTTTCGAGGGTGAACTTGCCGGCCTCGATCTTCGAGAAGTCGAGGATGTCGGAAAGGATGCCTTCGAGGCCCTGGGCGCAGGCCAGGATCTGCTCAAGGTGGTAGCGACGGGTCTCCGGCGGCAGCGATTCCACCAGCGCCAGCCGGGCCAGACCGAGCAGGCCGTTCAGCGGCGTGCGGATCTCGTGGCTGGTGTTGGCGAGGAAGGCACTCTTGGCCTTGCTGGCCGCCTCGGCGGCATCGCGGGCGGCGGCGAGCAGGGCGTCGAGGCGGCGCCGCTCGGTCACGTCATCGGCGATCCAGATCGTGCCGCCTTCGCCCGGCCGGTCCGGGTCGACCGCCTGGCCGAGCAGGCGGCACCAGAAGCGGCTGCCGTCCCGCTTCTTCATCTCGCGCTCGATCTCGAAGGGCTGCCCGGCAGCGAGCAGCGGCCCGGCAAGCTTGCCGATCTCGGCGTATTCGGCGTCGTCGATCCAGACGGCCGCGCCCGGCTGCTCACGCAGCTCGCCGGCCGGCCAGCCGAAGATCGCCTCGAAGCGCGGGTTGGCCTGGACGAAGCGGCGGTCGCGGGTCAGGGCGATGCCGATCGAGGCGCGCTCGAAGATCGCCGCGTGCTCGAGCCGCGTCTGCTCCGAGGCGGTGACGTCGCGGGCATTGACGACCACGTAGTCGCGCCGGTCCATGTTGACGCGCACGGCCGAGATCTGCACCGAGGCGAGCCGGCCGGAGCGGGTGGCGATGCGTGCCGGCATCGCGTCGATCCGGCCCTCGCCGTCGAGCGCGGCGCGCAGCCGGCAGGGATCCTTCGGGTCGTGCCAGAGACCGAGCTCATCGGCGGTGCGGCCGACCACCTCCTTGGCGGCGTAGCCGGTGAGCTGGCCGAAGGCCGCATTGACCAGCGTGAGGTGGCCCGAGTCGGCCTCGTAGAGGGCGATGCAATCCGGGCTTGTGGCGAAGAGCTGCGACAGCATCGCCTCGGAGCGGCGCAGCGCCGCCTCGGCGGCCAGGCGCGCCGTGATGTCGAACATGATGGTCAGCGTCGCCGGGCCGCCGGCGGCTTCGACCCGGACGCCCGTCGCCTGCACGCTGATCGGCCGGCCGTCGACGGTCCGGGCGTCGAAGTCGCGCACCGGCACGCCTTCTCCCACCGGCAGCCGCTCGAGCCGGGCGATGCGGTCGAGGGCGCGCTGCCGCGATTCGCCGGGAGGATGGAGCTCCACCATGCGGATGCCCTTCATCGACGCGGCGTCGGCGAAGCCGAACAGGCGCGCCGCCGACGGGTTGGCATCGAAGACGACGCCCTGGCGATGCAGGAAGATCGGCGAGGGCGAGCTCTCGAACAGCTCGCGGTAGCGCGTCTCGCTGGCGGCGAAGGCGCGCTGGGCGCGGACCTCGTCGGTGACGTCGCGCGACACGCCGCGGTAGCCGTCGAACACGCCTTCCGGCGTGTAGCGCGGCTCGCCGCTGATGCTGTGCAGGCGCGTGCGGCCCTGCGGGTCGCGCCGGCGCACGATCAGGCCGCTGAACGGCCGATGCGCC
>DATCGH010000088.1:0-3373 GCA_036509055.1 Caldimonas sp. | reverse complement strand
AACTATGTCCCGTACCTGACCATTTCCTCGAGCTGTCGCGGTCAGGTCGCAACTTCGCTGGACATTGCAATCCTCCCTGCCAGGCAATCCCGCCTGCAAGGAGAGCAACTTGAAGACTTCCTACGAGATTGCCGATGCGCGGGTTCGTGCGATCGGCGGCACCGCTGCTGAACACCTCAGCGCGTTCGTCACCTGGCTGGGCAGCCAACAATACTCGGCGGGCTACGCGTGCATCTTGGCGAGACACGCATTGGCCTTCGGCCGATGGTGCGAGGGGCGTGGCGTTGAGCTTGATGCGCTGGGCGACAACGAGATCGCGCGCTACCAATGCAACCGCGGTCGGCGCCGCGCTCGCTGCGCCGACACGCGGCGCCAGGAACGGCAAGCGCTGACGCTGCTGTTGCTCTTCCTTCGCAAGCAAGGGGTCTGTGCCGACGCCGCTTCGTGCGCCACGGCTGCTGACCGCGTAGCCGCCGACTTCGCACAGCACCTGCAGCGCAACCATGCTTTGGCGTCGGCCACCGTGGGCACCTACGCGAGGGTGGCACGGCAGTTCCTGGCCTGGCGCTTCGGGCAGGCCAGGAACTGCCTCCTTGACCTTCGCCCAAGCGACTCCATCGCGTTCGTTCGACAAGAGTCCACCCGCATGGCACCCTCGGCCGTGAAGGGTGTTGCCAAGGCGCTGAGATCCTTCCTGCGCTTCGGCGAATTCCGCGGCGAGGTCTCCGCCGGGCTCGTCGCCGGCGTGCCGTCCGTCGCCACCTGGACGACCACGCCGCCGATCCCGAAGGCAATCGCGGCAGAGCATGCTCAACGCGCTATCGACAGCTGTGACCGCTCCACGGTAATCGGCCGACGTGATCGCGCCGTGCTGCTGCTTCTGGCGCGCCTGGGGCTGCGGGCCTGCGAGATCATCAGGCTGGCGCTGGACGATGTCGATTGGGACCAGGCGCAACTGCGCATCCGCGGCAAGGGCGGCCGGCAGAGCCTGCTGCCGCTGCCGGCCGATGTCGGCGCTGCCATCGCCGCGTACCTGCAGCACGGCCGGCCGACCTGCGAGGACCGGCACCTCTTCCTTCGCTCGATGGCGCCGATCCGCGGTCTGCTCGAGGGATCGGACGGCGTCGGCTCGATCGTGCGCTACGCACTCGAGCGGGCCAAGGTCGAGGCACCGCATCGGGGCTCGCATCAGTTCCGACATGCCTTGGCCGCTCACATGCTGCGCCAAGGTGCCTCGCTGCGAGAGATTGGTCAGGTGCTGCGCCACCGCAGCCCGCAGACGACGAGCATCTACGCCAAGGTGGATCTAGCGGCGCTTCGAACCCTGGTCATGGCCTGGCCCGGGGGTGCACGATGAACACGTTGCGCGAGGCCTTGCAGGAATACGTCGAACTGCGGCAGGGTCTGGGCTACAAGATGCACTGCGAAGGGCTGCTGCTGCCGCGCTTCGTCAGCTTCATGGAAGCGCACCGCGCCGAGTACATCAACGCCCGGTTGGCACTCGAGTGGGCTCAACGCCCGACGGTGCAGCCCGCAGAGTGGGCTCGGCGGCTTTGCTTCGTGCGCGGCTTCGCCCGCCATCGCAGTGCCACCGACAGCCGAACCGAGATTCCACCGTTCGGCCTGCTGCCGCACCACTCTACGCGCGCCAGGCCTCACCCATACACCGAGGGCGAGATCAGGCGGCTGCTCGATGCGGCGCTGCAACTGCCGGTTGCCTGGCCGTCGACGTCGCTGCGGCCCTGGGTCTTCCACGGCTTGCTCGGCCTGCTCAGCGTGACGGGCATGCGCCTGTCGGAAGCGCTGAACCTCGAGCTCGCCGACGTGGATCTTGAACAAGCGGTCTTGACGATACGCGGTGCCAAGTTCGGCCAGTGGCGGCTCGTGCCGATCCATCCGTCCACCGGCGCGGTCCTGGCCGACTACCTCGAGCGGCGCGCACAGTTCTTCCGTCACCCGGTCTCCACCTACCTGTTCGTCACGCGCCGGGGCAACCGGCTCGACAGCGGCCACGTTCATCGAACCTTCTACACACTGTCGCGCAGCACGGGCCTGCGTGTGGTCGGCGCGAGCAAGGGACCGCGACTGCATGACTTCAGGCATCGCTTCGCCGCCCAGACGCTGACGCGGTGGTATCAGTCGGACAACGACCCGGGGCGCCAGATGCCCCTGCTATCGACCTATCTCGGGCACGTCTGCGTGGCCGGCACCTACTGGTACCTGAGCGCCAACCCCGAGTTGATGGCCCAAGCGATGGTGCGGCTGGAACGGCGTTGGGGAGACTCGCCATGAGCGGTCAACCCAACTTCGGTGTTCTTCTGGAGCGCTACTTCACCCAGCGGCTGATGCAACAGCGCCGGGCCAGTGCACACACGATCGCGTCGTACCGCGACACCTTCAAGATGCTGCTGCAATTTGTGCACAAGCGTCTGCGCAAGGCGCCGTCTGCACTTGCGCTGGACGACATCGACGCGCCGCTGGTGATGTCCTTCCTCGACGAGATGGAGCGTGTACGCAACATCACCGCCCGCACGCGCAACCTGCGGCTGACGGCCGTGCACTCATTCTTCCGCTTCGCGGCATTCGAGGCGCCGACGCACTCGGCGCAGATCCAGCGTGTGCTGGCCATCCCGGCCAAGCGGTTCACGCGCACGCTGGTGCCCTTCCTCAGCCGTCCGGAGGTCGACGCGCTGCTGGCTTCGCCAGATCAGCGAAGCTGGTCGGGCCGCCGTGATCACGCCATGCTGTTGCTGGCGGTGCAGACCGGGTTGCGTCTGTCGGAGTTGACGAGCCTGCGGCAAGAAGATCTGCACGTCGGCACCGGGGCCCACGTGCGGGTCATCGGCAAGGGACGCAAGGAGCGGTGCACGCCATTGAGCAAGAACACCCGCGCCGTACTGGCCGCGTGGGCGCGAGAGCCATCGCTGGCCGCGAAGCAGCCGCTGTTCCCCAACGCCCGCGGAGGCACATTGAGTTCTCATGGCGTGCACTACGTGCTCAGCAAACACGTTGCAACGGCCACGGCGCTATGCCCGTCATTGAAGAAGAAGCGTGTGAGCCCGCACGTTTTGCGGCATACGACAGCGATGGATCTGCTGCAAGAGGGTATCGAGCCAGTGACGATCGCACTATGGCTCGGGCATGAATCCGTCGAGACGACGCAGATTTACCTGGATGCCAACCTAGCGTTGAAGCAGGCCATCCTCGACAAGACGACACCGCCCGAGGGCAAGCCCGGACGGTATCGGCCTGACGACCGGCTGCTCGCGTTCCTCAAGGGGCTGTGATGCGGCCAGCTATGTTCCGCGAAGTGCCAGCGTGGCCATTGGTGGCGGCGAATGACCCGGGACATAGTTCGGCGCGGGAGATAGTC
>DATCGH010000087.1:0-2188 GCA_036509055.1 Caldimonas sp. | reverse complement strand
GCGCTCATCGCCGTTCGCATCAGGGAAACGATCCCGGCATAGCGGGTGTCGGCACCGACCCGCTCGACCCGCTGCACCGCCGGACCGGCGAGGTTGAAGCTGCCGGCGATGGCTTCGTCGCCCGGCCGCTTGGCGACGGGGCGGGATTCGCCGGTGAGCAGGGCCTCGTCGACCTCGGCGGCGTTCTCGAGCGGACCGTCGGCGGGAAAGGATTCGCCGGCCAGCACGCGGACCCGGTCGCCCGGCGCGAGGCGATGCAAGCCGATCAGCTCGACTTCGCCGGCGCTTCCGAGCCGCCGTACCGCCGCGGGCAGGCGCGAGAGCGCCCCTTCCAGCGAGGCGGCGACCCGATGCCGTGCCTTCAGCGCCAGGTAGCGGCCGGCGAGCAGGAAGGCGACGAACATGGTCAGCGAGTCGAAGTACGGCTCGGCGCCGAACAGTCCGCCGGGGGCGAAGGTCGCCCCGGTGCTGACGACGAAAGTGATCAGGATGCCGATCGTCACCGGCAGGTCCATGCCGATGCGGCGCTGGCGCATGGCTTCCCAGGCGTCGCGGAACATCGGCGCCGCCGAGAACAGCACCACCGGAATGCTCAGCACCCAGGCCGCCCAGAGCAGCAAGGTGCGCAGGTCGGGACTCAGCGTGCCCGGCTCCGCCACGTAGAGCGGGGCCTGGTACATCATGACCTGCATCATGCAGAAGACGGCGACGAACAGCCGCCACAGCGCCTTGCGCTCCTCGGCCTGGCGCAAGGCACGGGCCGACGCGGCGGCATCCGGCGCCGCGTCGTAGCCGGCGCGGCGGATCGTGGCGAGCAGGCTCGAGACGCGCGTGGCCGCCGGGTCCCAGACGACGGTGGCGCGCTGCGACGCGTAACTGGCGCTCGCCTCGATCACGCCCGGCTCGCCCCGCAGTGCCTGCTCGATCGTCCCGGCACAGCCGGCACACCAGAGCCCGGCGAGGCGAAGGTGGGAGCGGCCGACGCGCCGGCCGTCGCCGGCCCGCTCCCAGCTCGTGAAGCCGGCCTGCAGTTCGGGATCGTCGGCGACCGCCGCTTCCGCGTCGGCGCCGGACGGCGTCGCCGGGTCGAGGCTCAGGGAAAGGGTGGTCATGGGATGCGGGCTCGAGGCGGCCAAGATGATCGCGGCCCCTTCGAAGGACGGGCTTGATCCGCGTCAAGCGACTGTGGACGTCGGCAGCGGACACTTCGCCGGGTCAGCAGGGCTTGCGGATTTGCAGGGCTTCGCTCGCAGCAGCGCATGTCGGCGATCCGTTCCATCCTTCTCCACCTTGACGCCGCGGAGGGCAGCGTCGACCGGCTGGCCGCGGCCAGGGAGCTCGCATCGCGGCACGGCGCCGGGCTGACGGCCGTGTTCGGCGTGCAGCCCGACACGGCGGGTGTCGACTTCGCCTACTCGGCCGGCGCCGCGCTGCGCGCCGCGGAAGAAGAGGATGCGACGCACTGGGGTCGCCAGCGGGCACGACTGCGCCAGCTCTGCGCCGACGGTGCGCCCGAATGCGTCTGGTGCGAGGTCGTCGGCGACACCGTCACCCATGGCTTCCTGGCCGAAGCCGCGTATGCCGACCTGCTGGTGCTCGGCGCGCCGTCCGCTGCCGACCGCATGGGGCACGCGCCGCGGGGCTTCGTCGAGTCCGTGATCCTCGAGAGCGGCACGCCGGCGATCGTGGTACCGGACCGGCATCGCGTGCGGTCGATCGGCCAGCGCATCGTCGTCGCCTGGAACGGCTCGCCGCCAGCGACGCGCGCGCTGCATGCCGCCCTGCCGCTGATGGCGCTGGCGGCGGAAGTGCACGTCGCCAGCTGGGGTGCGCATCCGCCGGCCGCCCCCTACAGCCGCATCGACATCGCCGAATGGCTGCGCCGCCACGGCATCGCCTGCCGGGTGCATCGCGGCGCGCCCTCGTCACGGGTCGCCGAAGAGCTGGCCGCCCTGACGATCGAGCTGCAGGCCGATCTCGTCGTCATGGGCTGCTACGGGCACACCCGGCTCCGGGAGCGGATGTTCGGCGGCGTCACCCGCTCGTCGCTGGCGACGCTGCCGGTGCCGCTGCTGATGGCGCACTAGGGCCGGTCCGCCGTTCCTCGTTCGGGGCGTCGCCGGGGCCCGATGCCTCAGTGCGACATCAGCACCGGGACCGTCATCGCCGCGAGCACGCCCTGGGTCAT
>DATCGH010000086.1:0-2289 GCA_036509055.1 Caldimonas sp. | reverse complement strand
GCGTCGCCGGCCATCAGCACCGCGCAGAGCACGGCCGAGAACGAGATGATCGCGCCGATCGAGAGGTCGATGCAGCCGAGGATCATCACCAGGGTCGTGCCGATGGCGGCGATCCCGACCGGCGCCGCCTGGCGCAGGATGTTGCCGACGTAGACCGGCTCGAGAAAGGCGTCGGAGAGGGCGATCGCCACCAGGTAGAGCACGGCGAGGACGCACAGGATCGCCCAGCGCGAGAGCGCCTCGCTTGCGGAGGACCAGGCGGACGCGGCGGCGGGGCTCATCCGGCGTCGCGGCCCGCCGTGCCGGCGGCGGGAAGGCATCTCGCAGAGAACGGCCCGCCGCCAGAGCGGGCCCGGGTCGCGACGATCGCCGTGACCACGATCAGGCCCTTGGCGAAGGTCTGCACGAAGGCCGAGACCTCGAGCAGGTTGAGCACGTTCGAGATCACGCCGAGCAGGATCACCGCCGCAACCGTGCCGGCGATCGTGCCCCGTCCGCCCGCCAGCGACGCGCCGCCGAGCACCGCGGCGACGATGGCATCGAGCTCGAAGCCCTGCCCGGCGTTCGGGTAGCCGGTGCCGAGCCGGCCGGCGACGAGCAGCCCCGCGAGCGTCGCGCCCAAGCCCGAAAGCACGAAGGCGAACAGGCGCACCCGCGCGACATCGACGCCGGCGCGGCGCGCGCTGTCGGCGTCGCCGCCGGTGGCGAGCAGGCGCAGCCCGAAACGACTATGGCGCAGCAGCAGGTGGGCGAAGGCGGCGAAGCCGAGCAGCACCAAGCCGGCGACCGGCAGGCCGAGAAGCCGGCCGTTGGCCAGCCAGACCAGTTCGGCCGGCGGCCGGCCGACGCTCTGATCGGTGTACGCGAAGATCGCGCCCTGCAGGATGCTCAGCGTGCCGAAGGTCAGGATCAGCGGCTCAATGCGAAAGCGGTTGACGAGCGTGCCATGCGCCACGCCGACGGCGGCACCCAGCGCCACCATGGCCGCGAGCACCGGCAGCAGCAGCTCGGACCGGCCCTCGCTGATGGCGCAGCTCAGCACCACGGAAAGGCCGAGCAGCTGGCCGACCGAGAGGTCGATCAGCCCGCCGGCGATGACGAAGGTCTGGCCGATCGCGACCAGGCCGAGCGCGGCCGACTGGGTGACGACGTTCGCCAGGTTGGTCGGCGAAGCGAAGCCCGGAACGAACAGCAGCGCGGCGACGAGCACGACCGCGAGCAGGCCGTAGATGCCGGCGCGGTGCGCCAGCGACTGCACCGCGGCGACCGGCGCGGCCGCGACCGCCATCAGCCGAGCTGGCGCATCACGGTGTCGCTGTCTTCGACCCAGCCGAACTTGCTGGCGAAGTTCTTGAGCGTGGCGGCATGAAGGTCGGGCGCGAACGACGAGACTGCGTCCCGCACCAGCGTCGTCCGAAAGCCATGGTGAAAGGCCTGGCGCGCCGTCTCCTCGACGCAGATCTGCGTCACCGTGCCGGTGACCACGAGCGACTCGACTCCGAGCGAGCGCAGCGTCGGCTCGAGCTGGGTCGCATGGAACGCGCCGTAGTTGTACTTCTCCACCTGGAACTCGCCCGGCAGCGGTGCGAGCTCGTCGATGACGTCGGTGCACTCCTGCTCGCGGCCGATGTCGGGATAGAAGCGCTTGTGCCCCTTCCAGCAGCATTTCATCGGCGGCAACGCCTGCGGCGACCATTCCCAGAGCAGCACCGGCGACGGGAAGGTGATGAACTTGGTGTAGACGACAGGGAGCTTGCGCTCGCGAAACAGCCGGATCAGCGCCTGGTTGGCGGGAATCGTGGCCCGCGCGTCGACGACCTCGAGCGCAGCGCCGACGCGGACGAAGTCGTTCTGCATGTCGACGATCAGGAGCGCGGGATGGCGGACGCGGTCATGCGGTTCGATCATGGTGAACCTCGCTCGAAGATGGAGGGACGTCGACCGTGGGGTCGACGTCCGGGCAGTGTATTTCGGTCAGGCCCCGGCCTGCAGCGCCTGCCAGACGCGCTCCGAGGTTGCCGGCATCTGGATCTCGTCGGCGCCGCGACGCGCGCCGGCGAAGGCGAGCGCATCGGCGACCGCGTTCATCGTCGCCGGCGTCGCGCCGATGGTGCCGAGCTCGCCCACGCCCTTGACCCCGAGCGGGTTGGTCAGGCAGGGGATCGAGGTATCGAAGCGGGTGCGAAAGTCCGGCAGCCCCTCGGCCCGCGGCATCGCATAGTCCATGAAGCTGCCGGTCACGAGCTGGCTGCTTTCCGGGTCGTAGACGATCTGCTCCCGCAGGGCCTG
>DATCGH010000085.1:0-6101 GCA_036509055.1 Caldimonas sp. | reverse complement strand
CAGAGCGTCATCCTGCCGCAGGTGACCTTCGGCATCGCGGTGCGGATGGCGGTGATGTCGATCATCGCCGGCAACAGCGCCTGAATGTCATGACCGAGCGGCTCCTGATCTCCAACGCCCGGCTGGTCGATCCCGGGACCGGCCGCGACGAGCGCGGCGCGCTCGCCCTCGCCGACGGCCGCATCGTCGCCGCCGGCCCCCGACCGCCGGCCGATTTCACGCCGGAGCGGACGCTCGACGCGAACGGCGCGGTCGTCGCCCCGGGCCTGATCGACCTCTGTGCGCGCCTCGGCGAGCCGGGGCACGAGCAGGAAGGCCTGCTCGAGTCGGAGCTCGCGGCGGCGGTCGCCGGCGGCGTCACCGGTCTGGTCTGCCCGCCGGACACCCGGCCGGTGCTCGACGAGCCCGGCCTGGTCGAGATGCTCAAGTTCCGCACCCGCAATCTCGATCTCGCGCGGGTCTTTCCGCTCGGCGCACTGACCCGCGGCCTCGCCGGCGAAGCGCTGACCGAGATGGCCGAGCTCTCCGAGGCCGGCTGCGTCGGCCTCGGCCAGGGTGATGCGGTGCTGCGCGATACCCTGGTGCTGCACCGCGCCCTGCAGTACGCGGCGACCTTCGGCTTGTCCACCTGGCTCCGGCCGAACGACGCCTGGCTCGGCGGCGGCGTCGCTGCCAAGGGACCGCTCGCCACCCGCATGGGCCTCACCGGCGTGCCGGTGCTGGCCGAGACCATCGCCCTGGCGACGATCTTCGAGCTGGTGCGCGACACCGGCGCGCGCGTCCACCTCTGCCGCCTCAGCAGCGCCGCCGGCGTCGAGCTGGTGCGCCGCGCCAAGGTCGAGGGGCTGCCGGTGAGCTGCGACGCGAGCATTCACCAGCTGCACCTGATCGACGTCGACATCGGCTACTTCGACGCTGCCATGCGGCTGGTGCCGCCGCTGCGCCAGCAGCGCGACCGCGACGCGATCCGTGCCGGCCTCGCCGACGGCACGATCGACGCCCTGGTCAGCGACCACACGCCGATCACCGAGGACGAGAAGCACCTGCCTTTCGCCGAGGCCTCTCCGGGCGCGAGCGGACTCGAGCTGCTGCTCGGCCTGGCGCTGAAGTGGGGCGACGCATCCGGCCTCGGCCTGGCGCAGACGCTGGCGGCAGTGACCAGCCGACCCTGCGCCGTGCTCGCCCGCTCCAGCCGGTCGGCCAGCGACGGGCCGGGCGGCCTGGCGGTGGGCGCGCCCGCCGACCTCTGCGTCTTCGACCCGGCGGTGTCCTGGCAGCTCGAGCCGTCCCGGCTTCTGAGTCGCAGCCGGCACACGCCCTTCGAGGGCAACGAGCTGCTGGGGCGGGTGCGCTGGACCCTGGTCGCCGGCCGGGTCGTGCACGACGCGGGCGCCGACCTTGGCTCGCGCTAGGCCCTAAGCGCGGCACCCGCGTGGCGCTGCGCCGCCTCCGCGCCGTCGCGCGCCTGACCCGCTCCGTCGTCCACGGGCTGCACGGCCTCGGCATCGTCCTGCTGCGCTTTCCCCGGCTGACGCCCGAGGCGCAGCTGGCGCGGATCCGCTGGTGGTCGGAGAAGATGCTGCGCGTGCTCGGCATCGCGCTGCGGGTGGAAGGCACGGCCGCGAGCGGCGGCAAGCTGCTCGCCGTCAATCACATCTCCTGGCTCGACATCATGGTCGTGCATGCGGTGCTGCCCGAGGCGCGGTTCGTCTCCAAGGCCGACGTGAAGGCCTGGCCGCTGATCTCCCGGCTGGTCGATTCCGCCGGCACGCTCTACCTGGAGCGCGAGCGCAAGCGCGACGCCTTGCGGGTCGTCCATGCGATGGCCCAGGCGCTGGCGGCAGGGCAGACGGTCGCGATCTTCCCCGAGGGCACGACCTCCACCGGGCACGGCCTGCTGCCCTTCCACGCCAACCTGCTGCAGGCGGCGATCTCGACCGCAATGCCGGTGCAGCCGGTGGCGCTGCGCTTCTCCGACTCGAGCGACGAAGTCAGCCGGGCGATGGAGTTCGTCGGCGCGACGACCCTGGCCCAGAGCCTGTGGAATTCGGCCTGCGGCGACGGCGTGGTCGCCCGGGTGGCGTTTCTGCCGCCGCGTCCCGCGGCGGAAATGGAACGGCGCGAGCTCGCCGCCCGCCTGCGCGCCGACATTGCCGGCGCGCTCGGCATCGCCCTTCAGCCGCCCGAGGCCTGACGCGCCACCGCCGCCGCGGCGGCGGCGGCGACCTCCGGATCGCCGAGGTAGTAGCTGCGGATCGGCTTCAGCGCCGCGTCGAGCTCGTAGACCAGGGGAATGCCGTTCGGGATGTTGAGGCCGACGATCTCGGCGTCGGACACCTCGTCGAGGTACTTCACCAGCGCCCGCATGCTGTTGCCGTGGGCCGAGATCAGGAGTCGCTCGCCGGCGCGGATGGCGGGCGCCAGCTGCTCGTGCCAGTAGGGCAGGACACGGGCGACCGTGTCCTTGAGGCATTCGGTCAGCGGCACGTCGCTCGCGCGCAGGGCGCGGTAGCGCGGATCGCTGCGCTCGCTGCGCGGGTCGTCCGCGGTCAGCGCCGGCGGCGGCGTGTCGTAGCTGCGCCGCCAGGCGAGTACCTGCTCGGCGCCGAACTTGCGCGTCGTCTCGGCCTTGTCCAGGCCCTGCAGCGCGCCGTAGTGGCGCTCGTTCAGCCGCCAGTCGTTCGTCACCGGCAGCCAGGTCCGGTCCATCTCGTCGAGCGCGTACCAGAGCGTCCAGATCGCCCGCTTCAGCACCGAGGTGCAGCAGCGGTCGAACTCGTAGCCCTCTTCCTTCAGCAGCCGGCCGGCGGCGCGCGCCTGCTCCACGCCCTTGGCGGTGAGGTCGACGTCGGTCCAGCCGGTGAACCGGTTCTCCAGGTTCCAGGTCGATTCGCCGTGACGAACCAGGACGAGCTTGTGCATGGGCGGGGATTCTCGAAGGAGGCCGAAAGGCCGGCGCGTTGCAAGGCGATGCCGGGCAGGCGGCGGCGCGAAGAGGCGGAATTCTATAATTCGCCTTTTCTCGCCTGCGAGCGAATCCGCCTCGCCAAGCCCTTGGATTTCATTCTCCAGAACTGGTATCTCTTCGCCGCCGCGATCGCCTCCGGCACGCTGCTGCTCATGCCGATGCTTTCGCAGGCCGGCGGCGGAGGCCGGGTGTCGGCAGCCGATGCGGTGCAGATCATCAACCGCGAGAAGGGCGTGCTGATCGACGTCAGCGAGCCGGCCGAGTACGCCGCCGCGCATGCGGTCGGGGCCAAGAACGCGCCGCTGGCCACGCTCGAGACCTCGCGCGAGCTGCCGAAGAACAAGTCGCTGCCGCTGGTCATCGTCTGCCCCACCGGCAACCGCGCCCAGCGCGCCCTCGCCGTGCTGAAGAAGCTCGGCTACGAGAACGCCCGCGTCCTCTCCGGCGGCCTCGCCGCCTGGCGCGCCGCCAACCTGCCGGTCGAGAAGGCCGCTTCCGCCTGAGGCGCGGCCCCGCGCCCCGAGACCTTCGAATGAGCACGAGCTTGAGGGCGGTGAAGATGTACAGCACCGCGACCTGCCCCTATTGCATCCGGGCCAAGGCGTTGTTGCGCCAGCGCGGCGTCGAGCAGTTCGACGAGATCCGGGTCGACGAGCGTCCTGCCGAGCGCGCGGCCATGATCAAGCTCACCGGCCGCTACACCGTGCCGCAGATCTTCATTGGCGACACCCACGTCGGCGGCTGCGACGACCTGATCGCCCTCGACCGTGCCGGCCGCCTCGAGCCGCTGCTCGCCGCCGCGCCATAATCGCCGCCCCGGCAGCCCTGCCGGCTCCGCCCGGCGCCGCGCTTCGCGCCCGCGCCCCCGTTTCTTTCCCTCCAAGAGCTCCCCATGGCCGACGACAACCAAAACGCCCCTCTGTTTTCCATCCAGAGGCTCTACCTGAAGGACCTGTCGCTGGAGCAGCCGAACTCGCCGCAGGTCCTGCTCGAGCAGGGCCAGCCGCAGGTCGAGATCAACCTGGGGCTGGGCGCGGAGACGGTCGGCGAGGCGACCTATGAGGTCACGGTGACGGCGACGGTCACCACCACCATCAACGACAAGACGCTGTTCCTGGTCGAGGCCAAGCAGGGCGGCATCTTCGAGATCCGCAACATCCCCGACGAGGCCCTGCGGCAGATCCTCGGCATCAACTGCCCCGGCATCATCTATCCCTACCTGCGCGCCATCGTCTCCGACGTCTGCACGCGCGCCGGCTTTCCGCCGGTGATGCTCTCCGAAGTCAACTTCCAGGCGATGTACGAGGCGCAGCAGGCCGAGGCGGCCAAGGTCCAGGTCGCCGGCGCGACCAACGGCTCGGGCGGCGCGCCGAGCATCGAAGGCTGACTTTCCCCGCGGGGTCGCGCCGATGAACCTCACGGTGCTCGGCGCGGGAGCGTGGGGTACCGCGCTCGCCATCCACGCCTCGGCCTCGCATGCGACCCGACTCTGGGCGCGCGACGCGGCCCAGGCGGCGCAGATGCGGTCGCTGCGCCGCAACGCCCGCTACCTTCCCGAGATCGCCCTGCCGCCGGCGCTGCAGGTGACGAGCGACTTCGCGGCGGCGGTGCGGCATGCGCGCGGCGGCCTGATCGTCGTTGCCACGCCGATGTCCGGTCTCGACCCGGTGCTGCGCCGCCTCGGCCACGAGGAGGGCGCGGCCATTCTCTGGCTGTGCAAGGGCTTCCAGGAGGGCACCGGCTGGCTCGGCCACGAGATCGCCCAGGCCGCAGCGCCGAAGGCCCGGGTCGGCGTGCTCTCGGGTCCGAGCTTCGCGATCGAGGTGGCCCGCGGCCAGCCGACGGCGCTGGTCGCGGCGAGCCTCGACCCCGGCCTCTGCGAAGCCGCGGTCGAGGCCTTTCATGCCGGGGCGCTGCGCATCTACACCTCGGCGGATCCGGTCGGCGTCGAGGTCGGCGGGGCCGTGAAGAACGTGCTCGCGATCGCCACCGGCATCGCCGACGGCATGCAGCTCGGCCTGAACGCGCGCGCCGCCCTGGTGACGCGCGGCCTCGCCGAGATGACGCGGCTCGGCGTCGCCCTCGGCGCCGAGGCGCAGACCTTCATGGGCCTGTCGGGCCTGGGCGACCTGGTGCTGACGACCACCGGCGACCTGTCGCGCAACCGGACCGTCGGCCTGCGCCTGGCCGAAGGGCTGGCGCTCGACCGCATCCTCGCCGAGCTCGGCCATGTCGCCGAGGGCGTGAACAGTGCGCCGATGGTGCTGCAGCGCGCGCACGCGCGCGGCGTCGAGATGCCGATCGTCGACGCCGTGGTGCAGGTGCTCGCCGGCCGGCTTGCGCCGGCGCAGGCGCTCGAGCTGCTGCTGCGCCGCGATGCCCGTTCCGAGCGCGGCTGAGCGCTGCTCGCGGGCGAGCCCTCGCGTCGCGTCACAGGCGTCAGACCCCGCCGGCGTAACCGTTCTGGCGCCAGGCCTCGAACACGGCGACGGCGACCGCGTTGCTGAGGTTGAGGCTGCGCTGTCCCGGTCGAAGTGGCAGGCGGATCTGCTGCGTCGGCGGGATCGCTTGCCGCACCGCCGCCTTCAACCCGTCGGTCTCCGAGCCGAACACCAGCCAGTCGCCGGGCGACCAGGCGACGTCCGCGAAGGCGCGCTTGCCTTCGGTGGTGAAGGCGAACAGGCGATCTGGCGAGGGAGCGGCAGCGGCGAGGAAGGCCGGCCAGGACGCATGCCGCCGGACGTCGGCGAACTCGCGATAGTCGAGGCCGGCGCGGCGCAGTAACCGGTCTTCCATCGCGAAGCCGAGCGGCTCCACCAGATGCAGCGCCGCGCCGGTGTTGGCCGCGAGGCGGATGACATTGCCGGTGTTGGGCGGAATCTCCGGCTCGACCAGGACGATGTTGAACATGGCAGCCGGCGCGCTAGCGATCCGAAGGACGCGGCGTGCGGGCGACGACCCAGACCTCGATGCGCGCCGCGCCGGCGTGCCGGAGCACGCGCGCGATCTCGGCGGCGGTGCTGCCGGTGGTCATCACGTCGTCGATCAGCGCCACCGTTCCGCCCCGGATCTCGCCGCGCCGCCGCGGCTCGACCGCGAAGGCGTCGCGCACGTTGCCGGCGCGCTCGTCGGG
>DATCGH010000084.1:0-2384 GCA_036509055.1 Caldimonas sp. | reverse complement strand
CGCCGCAGCGCGGCCGGCCGCGGCGCGACGCCAACTTCCGCTTCGCCTTCGTCCTGCCCGCCGACGAGACGCCCTTCCTCGAGCTCGTCGAGAGGCAGATCGCCCAGTCGGCGAGCGACTTCCGCCATCAGCACATCACCGAGGTCACGTACCGCCTCGCCGCCGGCGACGGCGACGAGTTCGCATCGGGCCTGGCGCAGATGGCCGACTGCGAAGGGGTCGCCCTGATGGCGCCCGACGTGCCGCAGGTCAAGCTCGCGATCAACGAGCTGGTGCGCTCCGGCGTCCACGTGGTGACGCTCTTCTCCGACGTCGCCGGCTCGATGCGCGAGACCCACGTCGGCGCCGACAGCCGCGCCGCCGGCCGCACCGCCGGGCTGCTGCTCGCGCGCATGGTCGGCGGCCCGCCGCGCGACACGCTGCTGCTCGCCTCGCAGGCGACCCGGCTTTCGGCCGAGATCGAGCGCCGGATCGGCTTCGCGCAGGTGCTGGAGGAGCGCTTTCCTCACCTGCAGATGCTGCGCCTGCCCGACCTGCCGCCCGGCGACATCGCCGCCGGACGCGCGTTCGCGCGCTTCCTGCAGAAAGACATCGACCCGGCGCGGATCGCCGGGCTCTACAACGTCGGCTCCGGCAGCGCCGGCCTGGCCCGGGCGCTCGAGGCCGCCGGCCTGGCCGGCAAGGTGCCCATGGCCGCGCACGACCTGACGGACGAGCACCGCACGCTCCTCAGCGACGGCAGCTTCGCCTACCTGTTGGCGCAGGACATCCATTACTGCGTCGGCGTCGCGGCCCGGGTGCTGCGCGCCTTGTGCGAGAACGTTCGCGGAGCACTCAACGTGGTGCAACCGCGCGTGGAGATCCTGACGTCGGAGAACCTGCAGTGAAGACTGCGACCGGCGACGGATTGTGTGTGCCCCTGACCTGAACCGAAGGAGACGACCGAGATGAAGAAGACATTCAGAAGGCTGCCCGCCGCGTTGGCGTTCGCGGCCGCCGGCATCCTGAGCCTCGGCAGCGGCGCTGCACAGGCCCAGGGCAAGACGATCACGCTGTGCTGGGCCGCCTGGGACCCGGCGAACGCGCTGGTCGAGCTCAGCAAGGACTTCACGGCCAAGACCAAGGTCAACATGAAGTTCGAGTTCGTGCCCTGGCCGAACTTCGCCGACCGGATGCTCAACGAGCTCAACTCGAAGGGCAAGCTCTGCGACCTCATCATCGGCGACAGCCAGTGGATCGGCGGCGCCGCCGAGAGCGGCCACTACGTGAAGCTCAACGATTTCTTCGCCAAGGAAGGAATCAAGATGAGCGACTTCATGCCGGCCGCGGTGACCGGCTATTCGGAGTGGCCAAAGGGAACGCCGAACTACTGGGCGCTGCCGGCGATGGGCGATGCGCTCGGCTGGACCTACCGCAAGGACTGGTTCGCCAAGCCCGAGCTGCAGGCCGAGTTCAAGGGCAAGTACAAGCGCGATCTCGCCGCACCCAAGACCTGGACCGAGTTCAAGGAGGTCGCCGAGTTCTTCTCGGGCAAGCAGATCGACGGCAAGAAGGTCTACGGCACGTATCTCTTCACCGAGCGCGGCTCCGAGGGCATCACGATGGGCGTGAGCAACGTCCTCTATCCGATGGGCTTCAGGTACCAGGACCCGAAGAAGGCCTACGCGATGGACGGCTTCGTCAACGGGCCCGACGCGATCCGCGGCCTCGAGTTCTACAAGGCGCTCTACAAGTGCTGCACTCCGCCCGGGCTGACCAACTCCTACATGGGCGAGGGCCTCGACGCGTTCAAGTCGGGCCAGGTCGCGATGATGATGAACTGGTTCGCCTTCTTCCCGGGTCTGTACAAGGACCCGAACGTCGGCGGCGACAAGATCGGCTTCTTCGTCAACCCGAGCGACAAGACCAAGGGCTCGCAGCTCGGCGGCCAGGGCATCTCGGTCGTGGCGTACTCGCCCAACCGGGCCGAGGCGCTGGCCTACGTCAAGTGGTTCGCCTCGCCCGACGTGCAGAAGAAGTGGTGGGCGCTCGGCGGCTATTCGGTGCACAAGTCGGTGCTGCAGGACCCCGGCTTCACCAAGAGCGCGCCGTTCGCGTCCGAGTTCCTGACGGCGATGGACCAGGTGGTCGACTTCTGGGCCGACCCGAGCTATGCGCAGTTGCTGCTGGCCGAGCAGAAGCGCATTCACGACTTCGTCGTCGCCGACAAGGGCACGGCCAAGGAAGCGCTCGACGGCCTGCTCGCCGACTGGAAGAAGGTGTTCAAGGAAGACGGCAAGCTGAAGTGAGCCGCTGACCGGCATCGGCCGGCGCACACACGTGCGCCGGCCGTCCCTGTCGGCCGATCGCTTGGATCGCATGGATCACGAGGACCGCCTCTAGCG
>DATCGH010000083.1:0-2737 GCA_036509055.1 Caldimonas sp. | reverse complement strand
TGCGCGGCTTTGCGGTCAAGTTCTACACCAAGGAAGGCAATTGGGACCTGGTGGGAAACAGTATCCCGGTCTTCTTTATCCAGGACGCGATCAAGTTCCCCGACATGGTCCACTCGGTGAAGCCCGAGCCTGATCGCGCGTTCCCGCAGGCGCAATCCGCGCATGACAATTTTTGGGACTTCATCAGCCTGACGCCGGAATCGATGCACATGGTCATGTGGATCATGTCCGACCGCACCCTGGCGCGGTCGCTGCGGATGATCGAAGGCTTCGGCGTCCACAGCTTTCGCCTGCTCGACGCGGCCGGCAAGTCGACCTTCGTCAAGTTCCACTGGCGGCCCGAGCTCGGACTGCAATCGACGGTCTGGGACGAGGCGGTGAAGATCGCTGGCGCCGACCCCGACTTCCATCGCCGCGACCTGTTCGAATCGATCGCCTCGGGCGCATCTCCCGCCTGGCAGCTGGCGGTGCAGCTGTTCACCGAGGAGGAGGCCGCCGCCTTCCCGTTCGACCATCTCGACGCCACCAAGCTGATCCCCGAGGAGCGGGTGCCGCTGAAGGTGATCGGCCGGATGGTGCTCGACCGCTGGCCGGACAACTTCTTCGCCGAGACCGAGCAGGTGGCCTTCTGCCCCTCGCACCTGGTGCCGGGCATCGACTTCTCGAACGACCCGCTGCTCCAGGGAAGGCTGTTCTCCTATCTCGACACCCAGCTGTCGCGGCTGGGCTCGGCCAATTTCCATCAGCTGCCGGTGAACGCGCCGAAGTGCCCGTTCGCCAACCAGCAGCGCGACGGCCACATGCAGATGCTGATCCCCAAGGGCCGGGTCAACTACGAGCCGAACTCGCTCGCGGCCGATTCGGCGCGCGAGAGCCCGCAGAGCGGCTTTCGCAGCGCCGCGGTCGGCGAGTCGGGCGAGCGCGGCCGCATCCGCGCCGAGACCTTCGCCGACCACTACAGCCAGGCGCGTCTGTTCTTCCGCAGCCAGACCCCGCCCGAGCAGGCCCATCTGGCGTCGGCGCTGGTGTTCGAGCTGTCGAAGGTCGAGTCGCCGCACATCCGCGAGGCGATGGTCGGCCACCTGCTCAACATCGACCCCGACCTCGGCCGGCGCGTCGCCGACGGTCTGGCGCTCGACGCCCTGCCGCGGCCGCCGGCGCCGGCGGCGCCCATCGTCGACATGGCGGCGTCGCCGGCGTTGCAGCTGATCGGCAAGATGAAGGACACGCTCGAGGGCCGCGCGGTCGCGATCCTGGTTGCCGACGGCTCCGATGGCGCCCTCGTCTCGACGCTGAAGAAGGCGGCGATCGACGCCGGGGCGAAGGTCAAGATCGTCGCGCCCAAGGTCGGTGGCGCCAAGCTCGCCGACGGCTCGCGCCTGCCTGCCGACGGGCAGCTCGCCGGCACGCCGTCGGTGCTGTTCGATGCGGTCGCGGTGATCCTCTCGGAGGACGGCGCTGCCGCCTTGTCGAAGGAAAGCGCGGCGATCGACTTCGTGCGCGACGCGTTCGGCCACCTCAAGGCGATCGCCATCGACCACGGCGGCCAGGCGCTGCTGCAGAAGGCCGGCGTCGCCCCGGACGGCGGCGTGGTCAGCGCCCATGACAGCGCCGCCTTCATCGCCGCCGCCAAGACCCGGCAATGGCGTCGGGAACCGGGGGTCCGCACCTTGGCCTGAAGCCTTTCCCGCCTGCGAGAATGTCCGCCGGGGGCAGGGGGCCCCGACGGGAGCGATGTTGGCAGGTGAAGACGCAGGCGCGCAGCGCGGCGCGCTGGGGGCCTATATCCGGAGCCGCATCCCGGCGTTGCTCGACGCCTGGCGGGGGACGATCGCGGCCGATCCGGATCTGACGACCGGAGACTCGCTGCCGCGGGCCCAGCTCGTCGATCACCTCCCGCCCTGGCTCGAGGCGCTGGCCTCGGCGCTGGCGGCCGAGCCGGGCTCGGCCGAGGCGCGGCGGCGTCGATCCGACGAGACCAAGGACGCCCAGGCGCATGGCCTGCAGCGCTGGCAGCAGGGCTACGATCTGCACGAGGTCACGCGCGAATGGGGGGCGCTGCATCTGTGCCTGGTGGCCGAGCTCGACCGCTATTTCGCCGACCACCCGGCAGCGCCCGAGGTGCAGGCAGAGGCGCGTCTCACCCTGGCCTGGTTCGTCAGCGAAGCGGCGAGCAACAGTGCGGCACAGTACTTCCGCCTGGAGCGGCTGGAAGCGGCCGGTGCGGTGCGCGACCTCGAAGCGGCGCTGAACAACATCCAGGTCCTGGAACGCAGCCGGGCCGAGCTCTGGCAGCAGGCCGCGCACGACCTGCGCGGCAACCTCGGCGTGGTGAAGAACGTCGCCCACGGCCTCGCCCTGGGCGACCTGCCGGAGCAGCGCCGCGAAGCCTTCGTCGGCCTGCTGCAGAACAATGTCGACGCGCTGCACCAGCTGCTCGACGACGTCACCGACCTGGCCCGCCTGCACGCCGGGCAGGAGGTGCGTCGGGTCGCGCCCTTCGACGCCGCCGACGTGCTGCGCCGCCTCTGCGACGACATGCGGCCGATCGCCGAGGCGAAGCAGCTCTATCTGAAGACGCTCGGCGTCGCCACCCTGCCGGTCGAGGGCGATGCGATCAAGGTCCGGCGCATCGCCCAGAACCTGCTGCTCAACGCCCTGAAGTACACGGAGAGCGGCGGCGTGCGCGTCGGCTGGGACGATACTGCCGCCCGCGACGACGGCCGCTGGGTGCTGA
>DATCGH010000082.1:0-6907 GCA_036509055.1 Caldimonas sp. | reverse complement strand
GCCGAACCAGGTGACCGGCGGCTTGCCGTCGGGCAGCGCCGCGATCATGCGCACGTTCATGTGCACCGTCGGCACGTACGGATTGCGCGGGTGGAAGACGAGCGAGACGCCCATGGCCTCAAACGGCGCGCCAGAGAGCTCGGCGGCGCGATGCTGCGTCGCCGACTGCGGCAGCGCCGCGCCCTTCACATGCGAGAAGCCGCAGCCGCCGCGCTCAAGCAAGGTCCCGCCCTCGATCAGCCGCGAAACGCCGTCGCCCTCGAGCTTGCCGCCGGGCTCGCGCTGCCAGGCGTCGCGGATGAACGGGTCGCCGCCCTCGGCCTCCATCGCCGCGACGATGCGCTCCTGCAGGTCGAGGAGATAGTCGCGAACGGCAGCCGTTGTCAACGTTTCAATGCCCGCTGGCCGATGTCACGCCGGTACTGTGCGCCTGAAAACGAGATGCCGCGCAACACTTCGTACGCGCGCTGCTGCGCCACCCGGGTGGAGTCGCCGAGCGCGGTGACGCAGAGCACCCGGCCGCCGGCGGTGACCGGCCGGCCGTCGCGCAGCTCGGTACCGGCGTGAAACACCTTCACGTCCTCGCTGGCCGCCGGCAGGCCGGTGATCAGGTCGCCGCGCTTCGGCTCGGCCGGATAGCCGGCTGCGGCCAGCACCACGCCGAGGGCGACGCGCCGGTCCCAGTACAGCTCGAAGTCGGCGAGCGGCCGCGCCGGATCGTGCGCCGTCGCCTGCATCAGCAGGTCGAACAGGTCGCTCTTCAGGCGCATCAGGATCGGTTGGGTCTCGGGATCGCCGAGGCGGCAGTTGAACTCGACCGTCTTCGGCGCGCCGTGGCGGTCGATCATCAGGCCGGCGTAGAGGAAGCCGCTGAACGGCGTGCCCTCGGTGGCCATGCCGGCGATCGTCGGCAGCACGATCTCGTGCATCACCCGGGCGTGGACGTTCGGCGTGACCACCGGCGCCGGCGAATACGCGCCCATGCCGCCGGTGTTCGGCCCGGTGTCGCCGTCGCCGATGCGCTTGTGGTCCTGGCTGGTGGCGAGCGAGAGCACGCTCGTGCCGTCGCAGACCACCATGAAGCTCGCTTCCTCGCCCTCGAGGAACTCCTCGATCACGACCCGGCCGCCGTTGCCGCCGAGCATCGCGTCGATCGCCGCATGGGCCTCGGCGCGCGTCGCCGCGACGACGACGCCCTTGCCCGCCGCCAGGCCGTCGGCCTTGACCACGATCGGCTCGGCCGACGCGTCGACGTGGGCGTGCGCCGCCGCCGCATCCTCGAACACCGCATAGCCGGCGGTCGGAATCGCGTGCCGCTTCATGAACGCCTTGGCGAAGGCCTTGGAGCTCTCGAGCTGCGCCGCCGCCTGCGTCGGCCCGAAGATGCGCAGCCCCTTGGCGCGGAAGCGATCGACCGCGCCCGCCGCCAGCGCTGCCTCCGGCCCGACCACCGTCAGGGCGATCTTCTCCGCCAGGGCGAAGTCGGCGAGCTGGTCGAGGTCGGTGATGGCGACGTTCTTCAGCTGCGCCTCGGCCGCGGTGCCGGCGTTGCCGGGCGCGACATAGACCGTCTGCACCCGCGGCGATTGCGCCAGCTTCCAGGCCAGCGCGTGCTCGCGCCCGCCGCCGCCGATCACCAGCGCCTTCATGGCGCCGCCAACTCGGCGTTGTGATAGACCGCCTGGGTGTCGTCGAGGTCCTCGAGGACGTCGAGGAGCTTCTGCATCCGCGCCGCGTCCTCGCCCTCGAGCGCCACCGTGTTCTCGGGCCGCATCGTCACCTCGGCCAGCTCGGGCTTCATCCCCGCGGCCAGGAGCGCGGCCTGCACCGCCTCGAAGCCGGCCTTGCTCGACAGCACCTCGATCGCGCCGTCGTCATCGGTAAGGACGTCGTCGGCACCGGCCTCGAGCGCGACCTCCATGACCTTGTCCTCGCTCGTCCCGGGCGGGAGCACGAACTGGCCGCATTCCTTGAACTGGAAGGCGACCGAGCCTTCCGTGCCCATGTTGCCGCCGTACTTGCTGAAGGCATGGCGCACCTCGGCCACGGTGCGCACCCGGTTGTCGGTCATCGCGTCGACGATGATCGCCGCGCCGCCGATGCCGTAGCCCTCGTAGCGGATCTCCTCGTAGTTCATGCCTTCGAGGTTGCCGGTCGCCTTGTCGATGTTCTTCTTGATCGTGTCGGCCGGCATGTTCGCGCCCTTGGCCTTCTCGACCGCGAGGCGAAGCCGCGGATTCATCGACAAGTCACCGCCGCCGTGCCTGGCGGCGACCACGATCTCGCGGATCAGCCGGGTCCAGACCTTGCCGCGCTTCTCGTCCTGGCGGCCCTTGCGGTGCTGGATGTTCGCCCACTTGGAATGACCGGCCATGGAGTTCGTTCGCGGCGCTGACGCCCCGCCGTCGGTGGGAAGAAGGGCGATTTTACGGGGCTGCACCCTTCGTCCCGGCCCGCCGGCGAGGCCCGCCGCGACAGCGCGCTTCGCCACAACAACTTAGGGTTGCCCCGCGAACACGGGATTCGCAGCCGGTCGTCCAAAGGGCCTACTTGCGCCTCAACAACAAACGCGATAGGACCTAGCTCATGAAGTTCGCATCCATCGCGGTCGCCGCGGCGGCCCTCCTCTCCCTGCCCGCCCTGTCCAACGCGGAGACCTTTCAATCGGTCTCGGGCACGGGCTTTACGACGGAGACCACGTCGCTGCCGAATGCCTATTTGACGCCCGTGCCGCCCGCGGGCTCCACGGTCGCGAGCTACTCGGTGCTGAGCACATTGGCTGGCTTTACGAGCGTGGGCACGATCAGCTTTGGCGCGCCGATCACGTCGTTCACGTTTCTTTGGGGCTCTCCGGACAAGTTCAACAGTCTCACGGACGGGACGGTCACGGTCACAGGCGCTTCGTTCAGTTCCGGTACGGGGAACAACGCTGAATCGCAGCTGTACACATTCGTCGACGCCGCGGGATTCACCTCGTTGACGTTCGAAACGAAGGGGGTCGCCTTCGAGATCGCTACGGCTGCGGTCCCCGAGCCGGAAACCTATGCCCTGATGCTCGCTGGCCTCGGCGCCGTGGGCTTCATCGGCCGCCGCCGCCGCCGCCAGGCCTGAGCCAGCTCGGCACGAACCGGCGCGCGCCTACCAGGCCGCGCCGGTTTTGCTTTACGCCTCGAACCGCCCGAGCCGGATCGCCGTGCCGCCGGGCTTGAGGTTGCGCGTGCCGGGCATCACCAGCACCGCATCGCCGTAGGGCGTGGCCCAGACCCGCTCGCCGTCCTGCGCGATCGGCGTGCCGGTCTTCATGGGCGACGTCAAGGGCGAGACCTGGCAGGCATCAGCGGGCCGAGGCCTTGAAGGGAGCGCGGCATCGAAGACAAGCTGAACGGCGGCGACAAGGACTACAACGACTTCGTCTTCTCCTTCAAGAGCGTCACGGCCGTTCCGGAACCGGAAACCAACGTCCTGATGCTGGCCGGCTTGATTGCCGTCGCCTGGCTGTCGCGCCGGCGCAACAGCACGCGGTTCTAAGAGCCCTGGCCGGGCGGCCGAGGGGCGCCCCCCGCTTGGCGCCTTGCGAAGCGCCCCGCCCGGGCTCGATGGCCTAGACTGGCCCATCGATTAATGCGGGCGACATCATGGCTGAACCGATCCTGCTCGCCCGCAACGCCGGCATCGAATGCTTCCTGCTGCCGGAGATGGCCAACCGGCACGGCCTGGTGACCGGCGCCACCGGCACCGGCAAGACCGTGACCCTGCAGACCCTCGCGGAGGCCTTCAGCCGGCGCGGCGTGCCGGTCTTCATGGCTGACGTCAAGGGCGACCTGACGGGCATCACCCAGCCCGGAACGATCAGCCCGAAGCTGGCTGCGATCCTGAAGGAACGCGGCATCGAGCCACAACCGCCCGCCGCCTGCCCGGCGACGCTCTGGGACGTCTACGCCGACGAGAAGTCGGCGCAAGGCCATCCGGTGCGCGCCACGGTGAGCGACATGGGGCCGCTGCTGATGGCGCGGATGCTCGACCTCAACGAGATCCAGCAGGGCGTGTTGCAGCTCGTCTTCAAGATCGCCGACGACAACGGCCTGCTGCTGCTCGACCTCAAGGACCTGCGGGCGATGCTGCAGCACATCGGCGACAACGCCGCCCAGTTCCAGACCGAGTACGGCAACGTCAGCCCGGCGAGCATCGGCGCGATCCAGCGCGGGCTGATGCAGATCGGCGCCCAGGGCGGCGACCGCTTCTTCGGCGAGCCGATGCTCGACATCGCCGACTTCATCCAGACCGCCAAAGGTTCCGACGGCAAGCAGCAGGGCGTGATCAACATCCTCGCCGCCGACAAGCTGCTGAGCAGCCCGCGCCTCTACGCAACCTTCCTGCTCTGGATGCTGTCCGAGCTGTTTGAGCTGCTGCCCGAGGTCGGCGATCTCGACAAGCCCAAGCTCGTCTTCTTCTTCGACGAGGCGCACCTCCTGTTCGACGAGGCGCCCAAGGTGCTGATCGAGCGGATCGAGCTGGTGGTGCGGCTGGTGCGCAGCAAGGGCGTCGGCGTCTACTTCGTGACTCAGAACCCGCTCGACGTGCCCGATTCGGTGCTGGCCCAGCTCGGCAACCGGGTGCAGCATGCGCTGCGCGCCTTCACCCCACGCGACCAGAAGGCAGTGAAGGCGGCGGCGAGCACGATGCGCGCCAATCCCAAGCTCGACATCGAGACCGCGATCACCGAGCTCGGCACCGGCGAGGCGCTGGTCAGCCTGCTCGACGCCAAGGGCCGGCCGAGCGTGACCGAGCGGGTGTTCGTGATCCCGCCGGCGAGCCGGCTCGGGGCGATCACCGCCGAGGAGCGCCGGGCGCTGATCGCCGGCTCGCTGGTCGCCGGCGCCTACGAGAAGACGGTCGACCGCGAATCGGCCTACGAGAAGCTCAAGGGCCGGGCCGCGGCCAGTGCCGGCGCGGCGCCGACGGCCGGGGCGCCCGCCGGCAAGACCGCCACCCTCCCCGGAGGCGCGGCGCCCGCACCCGCCGACACCGAAGGCGGCATGCTCGGCGGCCTGAAGGACGTGCTGTTCGGCACCACCGGCCCGCGCGGCGGCCACCACGAGGGCCTGGCCGAATCGGCAGCCCGCTCCGCGGTGCGCACCATCGGCTCCAGCGTCGGCCGCGAGATCGTGCGCGGCGTCCTCGGCAGCATCCTCGGCGGCGGCTCGAAGCGCAAGCGCTGAGCCGCAGGTGGCGGCGGGTCAGATCCCGCCGTACCACTCGTAGCCTTCGTCCTCCCAGTAGCCGCCCTTGCCGCCGCGGATGGCATCGAAGCTCGCCACCAGCTCGATCGCCTTGACGTACTTGGCCTGCTTGTAGCCGAGCTGGCGCTCGACCCGGCAGCGGATCGGCGCGCCGTTGGTCACGGGCAGCGGCTTGTCGTTCAGCTCATAGGCGAGGATCGTCTGCGGGTGGCGGGCCTCGTCGAGGTCGATGCTCTCGTAGTAGCGCGAATCGCGGCCGTCGAGCGTGGGACCCTCCATCGAATCGAAGCAGCGGAAGACGACGAAGCGCGCCTCGGCGGTCGGCCGGGCCCGGTCGAGCAAGGCGCCGAGCGGCGCGCCCTTCCACTTGCCGATGCAGCTCCAGCCCTCGACGCAGTCGTGGCGCGTGATCTGGGTGCGCGACGGCAAGGCCCGCAGTTCCTCGAGGCTCAGCTCGAGCGGGCTCTCGACCAGGCCGCCGACGCTCAGCTTGTACGCGGCGAAGCCGTCCTTGCGCAGCGCCACGTAGTCGGCGTCGCGCGGGGAGAGCGTGCCGTTGCCGCGGAACACCGGCGCCACGTCCGCAGCGCTGAACTCCTGCGCCATCGCCGACTTGGGCGCCAGGAGCCGGCCGGCGGCATGGCTCAGCTTTTCCGCGCTCTGCAGGGTCGCGACGAACGAGGCGTTGTGCGACAGCCGGTCGCAGCCGCTCAGCACCGCCGCGCCGGCGGCGGCCACGGCGCCGCGCAGCAGGTGGCGGCGATCGCGCCCCTTGGCGCGCATCAGGGTGTAGCCCTTCGTGCTCATGACACCACCTCTTCCTTCGAATGATCCTCGGGCACCCGATACCAGCCGGTGATCATCGAGCGCATCTCGTTCCAGACGCCGGCGATCACGACCTCGACGACGTGGACGACGACGAAGATCACCAGGCCGAGCGCCGCCAGGAAGTGCAGCGAGCGCGCCGACTGCCGGCCGCCGAGCAGGTCGACCCAGCCGGTGAAGACGGCGTCGATCCGCGGCGACATCGCCGTCCCGGCGATCACCACCAGCGGCAGCAGGCCGAAGATGACGATCAGGTAGGTGAGGCTCTGCAGCACGTTGTAGCGGGTGGCGGCATCGCCGGTCGGATGCCTGAGCTTGAGGTGGTCGACGATCGAGCGGCCCATGTTCTTCAGCTCGACGCGCGTCGGCACCAGGTCTCTCGTCAGGTGCCGGCTGAAGATCGTGTAGAGCACGTAGGCCACGCCGTTGATGACGAACAGCCAGGCGAAGAACAGGTGCCAGTGGCGCGCCATCGCCAGCCACTGCGGGCCGGGGATCGTCGCCCAGCTCGGGAAGGCGCGCCCGGCGGGGCGGCCGTCGACCTCGGAGAGGCCGAGCACGCCGGTGGTGGTGAAGTCGGTGCCGGCGAACCGCGTCTTGCCCACCGGCCCGGCCGGCGTGTTCTCGGCGCGCATCGACAGCCACGGCTTCACCGTCACCGAGTCGTCGCCCCAGTAGAGGGCAGGATGGGCGTTGAAGATGTTGAGGCCGCTGCCGAGCAGGATCGTCAGGCAGACGACGTTGATCCAGTGCATCAGGCGCACCGGCAGGCGGTGCCGGTAGATGCGTCGAGCCGCAACGGCCGTCGGGGCGGCGTCGAGCGGCGGCGCGCTCGCGGTCGT
>DATCGH010000081.1:0-3687 GCA_036509055.1 Caldimonas sp. | reverse complement strand
CCAGATCGAGGGCCAGATCAACATCGGCCAGGCGATCCGCCGCAATCTCTCGTTCACCCAGGAATCGCCCGCAGGCACCAAGAGCTACAAGCTCAACGACAAGATCGCGACCCTGCAGGTGCGGCCGCGCGGCTGGCACCTCGACGAGAAGCATGTCACCGTCGACGGCCAGCGCGTGGCCGGCGGCATCTTCGACTTCGCCCTGTTCATGTTCCACAACGCCAAGGAGCAGCTCGCGCGCGGCGCGGGCCCCTACTTCTACCTGCCGAAGATCGAGAGTCATCTCGAGGCGCGGCTGTGGAACGAGATCTTCGTCGTCACGCAGAAGGAGCTCGGCTTGCCGCAAGGGACCATCAAGGCGACGGTGCTGATCGAGACCATCATCGCCGCGTTCGAGATGGACGAGATCCTCTACGAGCTGCGCGAGCACAGCGCCGGCCTCAACGCCGGGCGCTGGGACTACATCTTCTCCTGCATCAAGAAGTTCAAGCTCGACCGCGACTTCTGCCTCGCCGACCGGGCCAAGGTGACGATGACGGCGCCGTTCATGCGCTCCTATGCGCTGCTGCTGCTCAAGACCTGCCACAAGCGCGGCGCACCGGCGATCGGCGGCATGAGCGCGCTGATCCCGATCAAGAACGACCCGGCGAAGAACGAGATCGCGATGGCCGGGATCATCGCCGACAAGCGGCGCGACGCCACCGACGGCTACGACGGCGGCTGGGTCGCGCACCCGGGGCTGGTCGAGGCGTCGATGAAGGAGTTCGTCGCCGTGCTCGGCGACCGGCCGAACCAGTTCGAGAAACAGAAGCCCGAGGTTTCCGTCAAGGCCGCCGACCTGCTCGACTTCAAGCCCGAGACGCCGATCACCGAGGCGGGCCTGCGCATGAACATCAATGTCGGCATCCACTACCTCGGCGCCTGGCTCGCCGGCAACGGCTGCGTGCCGATCCACAACCTGATGGAAGACGCCGCCACCGCCGAGATCAGCCGCAGCCAGGTCTGGCAGTGGATCCGCTCGCCCAAGGGCGTGCTCGACGACGGCCGCAAGGTCACCGCCGAGTTGGTGAAGCAGCTCGTCCCCGAGGAGCTGGCGAAGATCAAGGCCGGCGGCTTCATCGGCAAGTTCGACCGAGCCGCGGCGATCTTCACCGAGATGAGCACCCAGGACGCCTTCGCCGAGTTCCTGACGCTGCCGCTCTACGAAGAACTCTGAGAGCCCGCCCGCCGCGGCGGGCGGCGAGGCGCGACGACAATCGACGGTCGATCCGCCGCGCCTCGTGAACTCTCCCGATCCCGTCCATTCCCGCGCCGCGCTCGAGCGGCGCTTCGGCCCGTCGTACCGCTGGCGGGTGCTGGCGACGGTGATGATCGGCACGGTCGCCTCGATCATGGCCTCGACCATCGTCAACGTCGCCGTGCCGGACATGGCGCACGTCTTCGCTCTCGGCCAGGAGCGCGCCCAGTGGCTCTCGGCCGGCTTCATGGGGGCGATGACGCTGTCGATGCTGACCACCCCCTGGCTGCTCGAGCGCTACGGCTACCGCCACACCTATATCGGCGCCGTCGTGCTGCTCATGATCGGCGGCGTGGTCGGCGGCTTCGGCTCGCGCTTCGAGATCATCCTGGCGATGCGCGTCACCGAGGGTCTGGCCGCGGGCGTGCTGCAGCCGATTCCGGCGATCATCATCCTGCACGCCTTCGGCGAGGGCGAGCGCGGCAAGGCGATGGGCATCTTCGGCTTCGGCGTCGTCCTCGCCCCGGCGGTCGGCCCGAGCGTCGGCGGGGTGCTGGTGGAGTGGTGGGGCTGGCGCTCGATCTTCTTCGTGGTCACGCCGTTCTGCCTGATCGCGATGGCGATGGCGCGCCGCTACCTGCCGATCGGCGCGCCCGGCGGCGGGCCGATCGATCGCGAAGGCGGCCGGCTCGACTTTCTCGGCCTCGGCCTGATCGCGGTCGCGGTGCTGGCGCTGCTCAACGGCATGGTCCACCTCAATGCCGAGACGCGGCCGTTCGGCCTGGGGCTGATCGTCCTGAGCGTCGTCGCCGCCATCGCTTTCGTCGCCCATCAGCGCCGCGGTGCCCGGCCGCTGATGACGCTGGGACTGTTCGCCCACCGGCCGTTCTCGATGGGCGGCTTGGTCGCCTTCATCTACGGCATGGCCCTCTTCGGTTCGACCTATCTGGTGCCGGTGTTCATGCAGGCGGCGCTGCACCTGCCGCCGTCGCAGGCCGGCGCGGTGCTGCTGCCCGCCGGGATCGCCCTGGCAGTGACGATTCCGTTTGCCGGCCGGCTCGCCGACCGGGTGAAGGTGAGCTGGCTGGTGTGCTTCGGCCTGCTGCTGCTCTCGGCCTCGTTCTTCCTGATGCTCTCGGTCGATCTCGGCACCGCCCTGATGCTGATCATGCTCTGGACCGTGATCGGCCGCATCGGTCTCGGCTTCGTCATGCCTTCGCTCAACCTCGGCTCGATGCATGGCCTGCCCGACATCTTCATCTCGCAGGGGTCGAGCACGATCAACTTCCTGCGCCAGCTCGGCGGCGCGGTCGGCATCGGCCTGGTCGGCAACGTCCTCGAGTGGCGGCTGCGCACCCAGCCGGGGGCGCCGCTGACGGCCTACCACGAGACCTTCGCGCTGGTCGGTGCGATCACCGCCTGCGCCGTCGTCGCTGCTGCCCTGATGGGCCCGGCCCGGGCGCAAGACGCCGCGCCGACCGCCGGCGAATGAACCTCGGCATCGGCGAGCTCCCGGCGCGCTGCGACGTGCTCGTGGTCGGCGCCGGCCCGGCCGGCAGCGCCGCCGCGCAATGGCTGGCGCGAGCCGGCCGCGACGTGCTGCTGATCGACCAGCACGCCTTTCCGCGCGACAAGGTCTGCGGCGACGGGCTGATTGCCGATGCCTTGCGCGCCCTCGATCGCCTTGGCGTGAAGGACGAGGTGCTGGCCGAGGCCTGGCCCTCGCCAACGCTCGGCTGCATCGGCCCGCGCGGCGGCCGGATCGACGTGCCCGGCTCGCTCGCGGTGCTGCCGAGGAAGCGCCTCGACGAGATCGTCTGCCGCGCCGCGGTCGCGGCCGGCGCCCGGATGTTCGCGCCGCTGCGCTTCGTCGCGCCACTGCGCGAGGGCGAGCGCGTCGTCGGCGCCGAGCTCGAGCACGGCGGCGCGATCCGCACGGTGCGGGCTCCCTGGCTGGTGCTTGCCACCGGCGCACAGCCGCAGGCGACGCTGGCCGCCGGCCTGTGCGAGCGGCGCGCGCCGAGCGGCATCGCCTTGCGCGGCTACATCCGCCACCCAGCGATGACGGCGCGGATCACGAGCCTCGAGGTGGTCTGGCACAAGCGCCTCTCGCCCGGCTATGGCTGGATCTTCCCCTGCGGCGGCGACCTGTTCAACATCGGTGTCGGCGTCGCCGAGGACGGAGCGAGCGGCGGCAAGCCGGGCCGGGCCGCGTCGCACCTCAACCTGCGCGAGGCCTTCGCCGCGTTCCAGTCGATCTATACGCCTGCGCGCGAGCTGGTCGAAGGCGGCGAGTGGCAGGGACCGTCGGGCGAGGCGCTGAAGGGTGCACCGCTGCGCTGTTCGCTCGAGGGCACGCAGTTCGAGGCGCCGGGCGTGCTGGTCTGCGGCGAGGCCGCGGGCAGCACCTACGCCCTCACCGGCGAGGGCATCGGCAAGGCGATGGAGAC
>DATCGH010000080.1:0-11145 GCA_036509055.1 Caldimonas sp. | reverse complement strand
GCCCAGGCGTACTGCGCCACGCCCATGCCGGCATGCGGCCCGGGGCGAAGGCCCATGCGCACCTTGACGCCGGGCGCGAGGCTCTGCTGGCTGCGATAGATCGCCGGCACGCCGCAGGCCGCGATCCAGCCGCCCCAGGTGCTGTTCGCCAGGATCATCGACTCGGCGACGATCAGGTCGAACGGCGAGCTGCGCCGGCGCGGCACGATTTCCACCCGCTCGTCGCCGACGATCGCCGCGCCGTCCCGGGTATCGACCCGAAATGCATAGTCGGGCCGGTTGAAGGTCTCCGGCTTGCCGCGCACCTGCTCGCGTCCGGCCTTCAGGTGCCGGGCCAGGCCGTGCAGGAAGGTCAATTCGGCCGCGAACGGCAGGCTCGCCGGCAGGCCGGCAGCGAGGGTCGCCTCGTTGACCTCGCTCTCGAGCTTGTCGTGACGCAGGTTGGCGGCGATCCGGATGCGCTCGATCCGCGTCTCCGAGGCCAGGGTGGCGAGCGTCGTCTCGTCGACCGTCACGTAGAGCGAGAGCACCGGCGCCTCGCGGCCTTCGGCGAGGGTGAAGGCCTCGACCACCGCGTCGGGCAGCATCGTCAGCTTGTGCCCCGGGATGTAGACCGTGGAGAGGCGGTCCCGGGCAATGCGGTCGACCGGCGACTGCGGCGCCACCGCCAGCGCCGGCGCGGCGATGTGGATGCCGACCGTGACCCGGCCGCTGCCGAGGCCTTGCACCGACAGGGCGTCGTCGATCTCGGTCGTGGCCGAATCGTCGATCGAGAACGCCGCCGCCGTGGTCAGCGGCAACTCGTCCTTGAAGGCGGGCACGTCGACGGATGCGAAGCCGGTGCCGCGCGGGAAGTTCTCGAACAGGAAGCGGCGCCAGTGGAACTCGTAGGGCGAGTCGATCGCTCCGGCGGCCTTCAGCAGCTCGAGCGGCGGCCGGCCGGTGCGCCGGGCGGCGTCGACGACCGCCTTGTATTCCGGCGCGTTCTTGTCCGGCTTGAACAGGATGCGGTAGAGCTGCTCGCGCACCGGCGGCGGGCAGGCGCCGGCGGCGAGCTCGCCCGCCCAGGCGTCGACCTGGGCCGCGACCTGGCGCTTGCGCTCGATGCCGAGCAGGGCGGCCTTGACGATTTCCTCGGGCGCCTTCTTGAAGTTGCCCTTGCCGAGGCGGCGGAAGTAATGCGGCGCTCCGTAGAGGCCGAACAGCGCCGCCGCCTGCTCGGTGGTGCCGGTCGATTCGCCGAAGTAGTCCTTCGCCAACTGGCCGAAGGCGAAGTCGCCCTCGGGGGCGAATTCCCAGGCGAGGTCGAGGTCGATGTCGGCGGCGATCGCCGACGCCGCGGCCAGCAACGCCTCGGGCTCGGGGCTGGCAAAGCGCAGCAGCACGTTGGCCGCCTTGACCTTGGCGCGCTTGCCCGAGCCGAGCTCGATCTGCAGCGAGCTCTCGGTCTCGCTCATCACCCGGCCGGCGTGGAACTTTCCGGCGTCTTCATAGAGGGCATACATGGGGCGCCGATTGTCGCCGAGGCGCCTGGCCCTTCGCCGTGCGACCCGTCACGCCCAGGCCGGAAGTCGCGCTTCGTCAGTAGATCCGGCCCTTGCGATAGTGGGCGTGGCTGCGCCGCTCGAGCGAAGTCGCCCGGCCGAGGGCGGCGAGCGAGGCGCCGGCATGGGCGTGGCAGATCGCCAGGCCGAGCGCATCGGCGGCGTCCTTGCCGGGCAGGCCGGGCAAGCCGAGCAGGCGCACGACCATCGCCTGGACCTGCTCCTTTTTCGCCTGGCCATGGCCGACGACCGCCTTCTTCATCTGCAGGGCGGTGTACTCGTTGACCTCGAGGCCGCCGGCGACCAACGCCGTCAGGGCGGCGCCGCGCGCCTGGCCGAGCAGCAGCGTCGACTGCGGATTGACGTTGACGAAGACGATCTCGATCGAGGCGCAGGTCGGCGCATAGCGTTCGGTCACCTCGCGCACCCCGTCGAAGATGATCTTCAGCCGGCCGGGCAGGTCGCCGAGCGCCGCAGCATCGGTGCGGATCGTGCCGCTGGCGATGTAGCCGAGGCGCGAGCCGCTGCGCTCGACGACGCCGAAGCCCGTCGTCCGCAGGCCGGGGTCGATGCCGAGGACTCGCATCAGGCGATTGGAACCCAACCCGGGCGTGGAGACTCCATCAGATGGCGTAGTACCAGCGCACCGAGTGGAAGAACACCGGCGCGGCGAAGCAGAGCGGCGCCACCCGGTCGAGCAGGCCGACCGCGCCGGTCACCGAGGGCCGGCCGCGCCAGTTGCGCACGCCGGCGTCGCGCTTCAGGGCCTGCATCACGAACTCGCCGAGCGTGCCGGTCGCGCCGGCGATGGCGCCCATCACCAACGCCTCGAGCGGCTTGAACGGCGTCGTCCAGAAGAGCAGGGCGCCAACCACCGCGCCGGCGCCGGCGCCGGCCCCCCAGGCGCGCCAGGAAAACGAGCGGCTGATCGCCCGCGCCACCGGCCGACGGCGCAGCCTTCGGCTCGCCAGTGCCTGGGCCCCTTGCGCCACCGCCACCACGACCACCAGATAGAAGACGAAGAACGCGCCGCGCTCGTGCCAGTTCGGCAGGTCGAGCAGCAGCAGCGCCGGCGCATGGCTCATGCCGAACACGCAGACGGCGATGCCCCACTGGATCTTGGCGGTGCGCTCGAGGAAGCGTTGCGGATCGTTGGCGAGGGCGCTGATCACCGGGATGGCGAAGAAGACGTAGACCGGAATGAAGACCGTGAAGGCATTGAACAGGCGCATGCCGACGAGCGCGTACTGCGCCGGCAGGACGACGAAGAACGCCAGCAGCAGGGCGCGATGGTCGGCGCGTCGGGTGTGGGTCAGGGTCACGAACTCGCGCAGGGCGAGGAAGGAGACCAAGCCGAACAGCAGCGTCGAGACGAACGGCCCGGCGACCCACGCCACCCAGAACAGCAGCGCGCCGACCCAGACCGCGCGCAGCTCGCGCGCGAATCGTTCCTGGAGGGCGCTCTGGGCCTCGGTCGATTCGCGGATCGAGCGGGCGAAGGCGGCCAGGGTCACGAGCAGGAGAACGCCGAACAGGGTGACGAACAGCAGGCCGACCTGCTGGCTGGTGGTCAGCGAGCGCAGGCTCGTCATCAGACGACCTCGCGCAGGGCGACGACCGCTTCGCGGGCGCGGTCGAGGAAGGCGCGACGCTCCTCGCCCGGCTGCAGCGCGATCGGCGCGCCGAAGACCACGGTGCACAGGATCGGCACCGGCACCACCTCGCCCTTGGGCATGACCCGCTGCACGTTGTCGATCCACGCCGGGATGAGCTGCAGCTCGGGGAAGGCTTGGGCGAGCGAATAGAGCCCGGACTTGAACGGCGCCGGCTCGCCGGTGTGGCCACGCGTGCCCTCGGGGAAGATGACGAGCGAGTCGCCGTGGCGCAGCGCCTCCATCAGCGGCTCGAGCGGATCCTCGTCTTCCTTTCGCTCGCGGCTGACATAGACCGAATTGAAGATCTCGCGCGTGATCCAGTGCCTGAGCGGCGTCTTCGTCCAGTAGTCGCGGGCGGCGATCGGCCGGGTCACGGCGCGCAGGTCGTGCGGCAGCGCGGCCCAGATCAGCACCCAGTCGAAATGGCTCTGGTGATTGGCGAAGTAGATGCGCTGCTCGGCCTTCGGCGGCGCGCCGTGCCAATGACCCTGGGCGCCGGTGATCAGCCGGGCGACGAGGGCGAGGGCGAGGCCGGCGACCTCCGGCAGCTTCACGGTGCCTCCCGCCGGACGGCCTCGGTGAAAGCGCCGTCCCCTCGGGGCGCAGCGACCGAAGGGGGCGTGGCGGCCAAGGCGCTCAGTGCCGGAAGTGGCGCACGCCGGTGAAGACCATCGCCACGTCGCGCTCGTTGGCGGCGGCGATGACCTCATCGTCGCGCATCGAGCCGCCGGGCTGGATGACGCTGGTGGCGCCGACGTCGATCACCACATCGAGACCGTCGCGGAACGGGAAGAACGCATCGCTCGCCACCGCCGAGCCGGCGAGCGAGAGGCCCGCCGCCTCGGCCTTGATCTTGGCGATGCGCGCCGAGTCGAGCCGGCTCATCTGCCCGGCGCCGACGCCGAGCGTCATGCCGCCGGCACAGAACACGATGGCGTTGCTCTTGACGTACTTCGCGACCTTCCAGGCGAACAGCAGGTCGCGCATCTGCTCGGACGTGGGCTTGCGCGTCGTCACCACCTTCACCGTGGCCGGATCGAGCTCGAGGTTGTCGGCGGTCTGAATCAGGAGGCCCGAGCCGACACGCTTGGTGTCGTGGCTGTTGCGGCCGGCGCCGGCGTCGCGCGGCAGGTCGATCTGCAGGACGCGGGCGTTCTTCTTGGCGGCGAACACCGCCAGCGCCTCGGCGCTGAACGCCGGCGCGATCAGCACCTCGACGAACTGCTTCGCCACCGCCTCGGCGCAGGCCCGGTCAACCGCGGTGTTGAAGGCGATGATGCCGCCGAAGGCCGAGGTGGGGTCGGTCTTCAGCGCCTTGGCGTAGGCCTCGCCGCTCGAGGCGCCGATCGCCACGCCGCACGGGTTGGCATGCTTGACGATGACGCAGGCCGCCGCGGCGTCGTCGGCGTCGAAGCTCTTGACGCACTCCCAGGCGGCATCGGCATCGGCGATGTTGTTGTACGAGAGCTCCTTGCCCTGCAGCTGCCTGGCCGTGACGAGCGAGCCCGGCGCGGGCTCCAGGTCGCGATAGAAAGCCGCGCTCTGGTGCGGGTTCTCGCCGTAGCGCAGGTCCTGGAGCTTGACGAAGCGGCCGTTGGCCTGCGCCGGGAAGGGGGCGCGCTCGGGCACGCCGTCGCTCGGGCCGGCGAGCGAGGACAGGTAGTCGCTGATCGCCGCGTCGTAGTTGGCGATGCGGTTGAACGCCGCCACCGAGAGGGCGAACTTGGTCTCGGTCGACACCCGGCCCGATGCCTTCAGCTCGGCGATCACGCCGGCGTACTGCGACGCGTCGGTCAGCACCGCGACATCGTGCCAGTTCTTCGCCGCCGAGCGCACCATTGCCGGCCCGCCGATGTCGATGTTCTCGATCGCGTCGGCGAGCGTGCAGCCGGCCTTGGCGACGGTGGCCTCGAACGGATAGAGGTTCACGACCAGCAGGTCGATGGTGGCGATGCCGTGCTCGGCGATCGCCGCCATGTGCTCGGGCCGGTCGCGCCGGGCCAGGAGGCCGCCGTGGATCGCCGGATGCAGGGTCTTGACCCGGCCATCGAGCATCTCCGGAAAGCCGGTGTGAGCGGCGACCTCGGTCACCTCGAGGCCGGCGTCGGCCAGGAGCCGCGCGGTGCCGCCGGTCGAGAGCAGCTTCACCCCGAGCGCGGCCAGCTCGCGCGCGAGCTCGACCACGCCGCTCTTGTCGGACACCGAGATCAGCGCATGCATGGCGAGCGGCTTCCTACTTGATGAGCTTGTGCTCGACCAGCTTGCGGCGCAGGGTGTTGCGGTTGATGCCGAGCCACTCCGCGGCCCGGCTCTGGTTGCCCTCGGCGTGCTTCATCACCGTCTCGAACAGCGGCCGCTCGACGACCTTCAGGATCATGTCGTACATCGCCGTCGGATCGACGCCGCGCAGGTCGCGGAAGTACGCCTCCAGGCTGTCTCGCACGCATTCCTCGATGTGTTTCCTGGTCGCCATTGCGCGCCTGTATGGGTGTTGTTGTCGTCAGTGGATCGCATGGGCTGTCGCGCGCGTCGCGGCAGGCATCAGCGGGGCGCGGTCGGCGAGGGCGTCGAACCAGTCGGCCACCGCCTTCACCTGTGCCTCGCAAGAATCGATCGTGTTCATTTCCGAGCGGAACTCGTCGCCGCCGGGCAGGCCGCGCAGGGTCCAGCCGATGTGCTTCCTGGCGCTGCGCACGCCGGCGAACTCGCCGTGCAGCCCGTAATGGTCGCCGAGGTGATCGATCAGCCAGGCCTTGACGTCGGCGACCCGCGGCGGCGGCGCGTGCTCGCCGGTCTCGAGGAAATGGGCGATCTCGCGGAAGATCCACGGCCGCCCCTGGGCGGCGCGGCCGATCATGATCGCGTCCGCGCCGGTGGCGGCGAAGACCGCACGCGCCTTCTGCGGCGAGTCGATGTCGCCGTTGGCGACGACCGGGATGCCGAGCGACCGCTTCACCGCCGCCACCGTCTCGTACTCGGCCTCGCCGGTGTAGCCCTGCTCGCGCGTGCGGCCGTGCACCGCGACCATGGCGATGCCGGCCGACTCGGCGGCGCGCGCCAGGCGGACCGCGTTCTTCTCGCTGGCGCACCAGCCGGTGCGCATCTTCAGCGTCACCGGCACGTTGTGCGGCGCGCAGGCGGCGACCACGGCCTCGACGATCTCGAGGGCGAGCGTCTCGTCCTTCATCAGGGCCGAGCCCGCCCACTTGTTGCAGACCTTTTTGGCCGGGCAGCCCATGTTGATGTCGATGATCTGGGCGCCGCGGTCGACGTTGTAGGCCGCGGCCTCGGCCATCATGGCGGCGTCGGTGCCGGCGATCTGCACCGCGATCGGCGCGGTCTCGCCCTCGTGGTCGGCGCGCCGGCTCGTCTTCAGGCTGGTCCAGAGGTCCTTGCGCGAGGTCACCATCTCGCTGACCGCATAGCCGGCGCCGAGCCGCTTGCAGAGCTGGCGGAACGGCCGGTCGGTCACCCCCGCCATCGGCGCGGCGAACAGTCGATTCGCCAGCTTGATGTGGCCGATGCGCATGGAAGGGAGGAGGGTGGCTGCTGAAAAACGAGGCAGGAGTATAGCGGCGCGAAAACGGCCGACTGCTTCGGTTGGACCCTCATCCGGGCTGTCGATAATCGGCGCGATGGACGCCATGCTCGACTGGATGATGCGTGTGCTGGCGCTTCCCGAGGTCGGGCTGAGCACGGTCTTCTTCATCGCCTTCGTCGCCTCGACGCTGGTGCCGCTCGGCTCCGAGCCGGCGGTCTTCGGCCTGGTCAAGCTCAACCCAGACATGTTCTGGCCGGCGATCTTCGCGGCGACGGCGGGCGCGACCTTGGGCGGCGCCGTCACCTGGTGGATGGGCTATGGCGCCGAGCGCGCCTACGAGAAGATGACGCACAAGAGTCCCGACGCTCGGGCCCTCCGCTGGCTGCAGCGGTTCGGGCCGAAGGCCTGCCTTCTTTCCTGGCTGCCGGTGGTCGGCGATCCGCTCTGCGCCGTCGCCGGCTGGCTGAAGCTGCCGTTTTGGCCGTGCGTCGTCTACATGACCATCGGCAAGTTCGGCCGCTACCTGATCTTCACCGCGGCGCTGATCGGCGTCTTCCCCGGCCAGTACTCCCGCTAGGGCGGCGTCCTCCTCGAGATTCATGACGACTGCCGCCTACGACGAGCTCGCCCGCCACTGGTCCCGCCTGCACCGTTTCGGCCACGTCTACTCGATCGTCAGCTGGGACCGGGCGGCGATGATGCCGGCCAAGGGCAGCGAGGCCCGCGCCCAGGCCCTGGCCGAGATGGACGCGCTGCTGCACGGCCTGCGCACCGAGCCTCGCCTGGCCGAGCTGATCGCCCGTGCCGAGCAGGAGCCGCTCGACGCCGCCGCGCGCGCCAACCTGCGGGAGATCCGGCGCAGCTGGACGAGCTCGAATGCGCTGCCGGCGCGGCTGGTGGAGGAGATGTCGCTCGCCGCCTCGCGTTGCGAGCACGCCTGGCGAGCCCAGCGCCCGGCTGGCGACTGGGCCGGCTTTCTCGTCAACCTGCGCGAGGTCGTGCGCCTCGCCCGCGAGGAGGCGAAGCACCTGGCCGGCGCCACCGGCCTGGCGCCGTACGACGCGCTGATGGACCAGTACGAGCCGGGGATGACGAGCGTCGAGGTGCAGCGCCTCTTCGCCGACCTGCAGTCCTGGCTGCCGGGGCTGGTGCGCGCCGTCCGCGAGCGCCAGGCGGGCGAGCCGGCGCTGGCGCCACGCGGCCCCTTCCCCAAGGCGGCACAGCGGGCGCTGAGCCTGGACGTCATGGCCTTGCTCGGCTTCGACTTCGAGGCCGGGCGCCTCGACGAGAGCACCCATCCGTTCAGCGGCGGCGTGCCGGAGGACACGCGCCTCACCACCCGCTATCGCGAAGACGACTGCATGCAGAGCCTGATGGCCACGATCCACGAGACCGGCCACGGGCGCTACGAGCAGAACCTGCCGCGCGATCGGCTCGGCCAGCCGGTGGCGCGGGCCCGCTCGATGGCGATCCACGAGAGCCAGAGCCTCGCCTTCGAAATGCAGCTCGGCCGCAGTGCCGGCTTCATCGGCCGGATCGCGCCGCTGCTCGGCAAGCATTTCGGCGCGCAACCGGCGTTCGAGGTGGCCAACCTGCAGCGGCTGCTGAGCCGCGTCGAGCCCGGCCTGATCCGGGTCGATGCCGACGAGCTCAGCTATCCGGCGCACGTGATCCTGCGCTTCGACATCGAGCGGCGCCTGATCGCCGGCGAGATCGAGGCCGAGGACATCCCGGCCCTCTGGGACGAAGGCATGGCGTCGCTGCTCGGTCTCGACACGCGCGGCAACTTCAGCAACGGCTGCATGCAGGACGTGCACTGGAGCGCCGGACTGTTCGGCTACTTCCCCTGCTATACGCTCGGGGCGATGTACGCCGCCCAGTGGTTCGCGGCGATCCGGCGCGGCACGCCCGATCTCGACGCGCGCATCGCCGGCGGCGACCTGGCGCCGGTGTTCGACTGGCTGCGCGCGCACATCTGGCTGCAGGCCAGCCGCTGGACCACCGCCGAGCTGGCGACGCGGGCCAGCGGCGAGGCGCTGAACCCGATCCACTTCCGCCGCCACCTCGAAAGCCGCTACCTGGGCCGGACGACGGCCTGAACGCGATGCGCCAATGAAGAGAGGACGCCGCGGCGTCCTCTTTCTCTTGCTGTCGCGGCGAAGGCGCCGCGCTCGACCGGGCCTCAGGCGGCCGACTTGCGCGGCGCGCGCTTGGCGGCCGTTTTGGCCGGAGCGCGCTTCTTCGGCGCGGCGGTCTTGGCGGCGGCCTTGGCGCGGCCGGCGACCTGGGCGCTGAGCGCATCGACCCGGTCCATCAGGGCCTGCACGTCCTTCGCGGTCGGCACGCCAAGCTTCTTCAGGGCCTTGGCGGTGCGCTCCTCGAAGATCGTCTCGAGCTTGTCCCAGTGCTGGCCGGCCTTGGCGGTGACTTCGTCGGCCATGCTCGTCATCTTGCTCGTGACTTCGCTGAACTTCTCTTCGGCGGCGCCCTGGGTCTTCTTCTGCAGCGAGTTGCCTTCCTTGACCAGCGCCTCGAACACCTGCTTGCCTTCGGCCTGGGCCTTGGCGAACGCGCCCATGCCGGCGAGCCAGATTTCCTTGGCCGATTCGCGCACCGAGCTGGCGAGCGCGCTGTCGAACAGGCCGGCGCCGGCGGCGTTCTTCTTCTCGGCCATCGCCTTGAGCTTCTTGACCATCTGAGTTCTCCTTGAATGTTGCGGCCCCGGTGGTGCAGCGCTGACCTTGACTCTAGGCAGCACCCCTCGGGGGCGCACCCTAATCGACCGCGCCATGCCTTTGCACAAGAATTCGGACGGCCCGGCGGTGGCGCCGTGGCAGTCACCTCGGGAGGCAGGCATGCACTATTTCGTCACCGGAGCCACGGGCTTCATCGGCAAGCGCCTGGTCAAGGCCCTGCTTGCCCGCCGCGGCGCGACCGTGCACTTCCTGCTCCGGCCCGAAAGCGAGGCCAAGCTCCAGGACCTCTATGCCTACTGGGGCATCGAGGATCACGGCGCCCGCTCCCGGGCCGTGCCAGTGCACGGCGACCTCACCGCCCGAAAGCTGGGCGTCTCCGCCGACGACCTGAGAAAGCTCAAGGGGCACGTCGACCACGTCTATCACCTGGCCGCCGTCTACGACCTCTCGGCCGACGCCGAGTCGCAGATCGCCGCCAACATCGACGGCACCCGCGCGGTCGTCGAATTCGCCAAGGCGGTCGACGCCGGCCACCTGCACCACGTCAGCTCGATCGCCGCCGCGGGCCTCTACGAAGGCGTGTTCCGCGAGGACATGTTCGAGGAGGCCGAGGGCCTCGAGCATCCGTACTTCATGACCAAGCACGAGAGCGAAAAGATCGTGCGCAAGGAGTCGAAGGTGCCGTGGACGGTGTACCGGCCGGCGCTCGTGGTCGGCGACTCGCGGACCGGCGAGATGGACAAGATCGACGGCCCGTACTACTTCTTCAAGCTGATCCAGCGCATGCGCCAACTGCTGCCGCCGTGGATGCCGTCGGTCGGTCTCGAAGGCGGGCGGATCAACATCGTTCCGGTCGATTTCGTCGTCGCCGCGCTCGACCACATCAGCCACCTCAAGACCGATCTCGACAAGCGCTGCTTCCATCTGGTCGACCCGGTCGGCTACCGGGTCGGCGACGTGCTCGACATCTTCAGCCGTGCGGCGCACGCACCGAAGATGAACCTGTTCGTCAATGCCGCGCTGCTCGGCTTCATCCCCAAGGGGGTGAAGAAGGGCCTGATGGCGCTGGCGCCGGTGCGGCGAATCAAGAGCGCGGTGCTGAAGGACCTGGGCCTGCCCGACGACATGCTCACCTTCATCAACTTTCCCACCCGCTACGACTGCCGCGAGGCGCTGGCCGCGCTGAAAGGCTCCGGCATCGAGTGCCCGAACCTACACGACTACGCCTGGCGCCTGTGGGACTACTGGGAGCGTTATCTCGATCCGGCGCTCCATGTCGACCACTCGCTGCGCGGCACGGTCGCCGGCAAGGTGGTGCTGGTCACCGGCGGCTCTTCGGGCATCGGCCTGGCCGCGGCATGCAAGTTCGCCGAGGCCGGCGCGATCACCGTGATCTGCGCCCGCGACGAGGCCAAGCTGGTCGAGGCGAAGCGCGAGATCCTCGCCGCCGCAGGCAAAGGCGCGATCGTCGAGACCTACTCGGCCGACATCGCCGACGAGGCCAGCTGCAAGGGCATGGTCGACTGGCTGAACGCGACCCACGGCGGGGTCGACTTCCTGATCAACAACGCCGGCCGATCGATCCGCCGCGCGATCGAGGCGAGCTACGACCGATTCCACGACTTCGAGCGGACGATGCAGCTCAACTACTTCGGCTGCCTGCGCGTGACCATGGGCTTCCTGCCGGGCATGGTGGCGAAGAAGAAGGG
>DATCGH010000079.1:0-5203 GCA_036509055.1 Caldimonas sp. | reverse complement strand
GGGACGCTGGCAGGGTGCCGACCTCCTTCAGTACTACCCGGAAGGCGCGCATCCGATCGTTCGCGGCGAAGCGGCCAACACTGCGACAACGTACGGCTACGACAGCGTCACGATGATGCAGGAAACGAAGACGACGGTTTGCCAGATCGAACGAGCCACGGCGTAGGGAGAACACGATGGCACGAATGAAATTCATCTGCGACGCCGAGCGCTGCATCGAGTGCAACGGCTGCGTCACCGCCTGCAAGGCCGAGCACGACGTTCCCTGGGGCGTGAACCGGCGCCGCGTCGTCACCCTCAACGACGGCGAGGCGGGCGAGCGCAGCATCTCGGTCGCCTGCATGCACTGCTCCGACGCGCCCTGCATGGCGGTCTGCCCGGTCGACTGCTTCTATCGCACCGACGAAGGCGTGGTCCTGCACGACAAGGACATCTGCATCGGCTGCGGCTACTGCTCCTACGCCTGCCCGTTCGGCGCGCCGCAGTTTCCGTCGAACGGCACCTTCGGCCTGCGCGGCAAGATGGACAAGTGCACCTTCTGCGCCGGCGGCCCCGAAGCCAACGGCAGCGAGGCCGAGAACGCCAAGTACGGGCGCAACCGTCTGGCCGAGGGCAAGCTCCCGGCCTGCGCCGAGATGTGCTCGACCAAGGCCTTGCTCGGCGGCGACGGCGATGTCGTCGCCGACATCTTCCGCACCCGCGTGCTGAACCGCGGCAAGGGCAGCGAGGTCTGGGGCTGGGGCACGGCCTACGGCAAACCGGCGCCCGGCAAGGGCCAGGCGCCGGCCGAGGGCAAGAAGTCGTGATCGGCCGCGCCGCACTCGGCTGCCTGACGCTCGCGTTCGCGCTCGCGGCCTGTGGCGAGAGGACGCAGACCTTGACGGACCAGAAGAAGTCCGACGTCCCCGGTTGGAAGGGCGGCAACGCTGCCTACAACGCGCCCGGCTGGGTCGCCAGCGACCAGGCCGCCTGGGAGGCGCAGTTGCGCGCCCGGGCCCAGGCGCAGAACGATTACGCGACCCCGGCGACGAAGTAAGGCAGAGGAGCGAACGCATGCGCAGCATCTTCCGGAGCGTGGCGCTGGCGCTCGCCCTGATCGGCCTGGGCGGCGTCGCCATCGCCCAAGGCGGTGCGACCAAGGACGACCCCGCCCCTCAGGCCGCCGCGCCCGGCGCGAGCGCCGCCGCGCCGGCCGAGCCGCAGCCGAACGAGACCAACGCCCAGCGCGCCAAGACCCAGCCGGGCAACAACGCGCCCTTCTGGCGTGGCGTGCGCAACTCGGGCACGGCACCGGGCTCGGTCAACAACATGCAGGTCGGCGAGCGGGGTGTCCTGGTCCAGGAGTTCACCCAGTACCCGGGCACCAAGCTCACCAGCGCCGGCGAGGCGTGGCGGCAGATGCGCAACTGGTGGGTCATCCCGATCGGCGGCGTCATCATCCTGCTCATCGTCCTGGTGGTCGCGCTGTACTACAAGTGGAAGGGCCCGATCGGCGGCCACGGGCGCCAGACCGGGCGCCTGATCGAGCGCTTCACCCCTCTCGAGCGCACGATCCACTGGACCACAGCGATCACCTTCGTGATCCTCGCGGTGTCGGGCGCCGTCATGTCGTTCGGCAAGTTCTTCCTGCTGCCGATCATCGGCGGACAGCTGTTCGGCTGGCTGACCTGGCTGCTCAAGACCACGCACAACTTCGTCGGCCCGCTCTTCGCCGTCTCGATGGTCGTCATGTTCTTCATCTACCTGCCGAGCAACTGGCCGGCGCGCGCCGACTGGAAGTGGCTCATCCGCGCCGGCGGCATGCTCGGCGGCGAGCACCCGCCGTCGGGCCGCTTCAACGCCGGCGAGAAGATCGTCTTCTGGGGTGGCATGGTGGTGCTCGGCGTGGTGGTCGTCGCCTCCGGGTTCGCCCTCGACAAGATCGTCCCGGGCCTCGACCTGACGCGGCCGCAGATGCAGGTGGTGCACATCTTCCACGCGGCCGCCTCGATGTTCATCATCGCCTTGTTCATCGGCCACGCCTACATGGGCACGATCGGCGTGGTCGGCTCGTGGCAGGCGATGAAGACGGGGTATGTCGACGAGGGCTGGGCGGAAGAGCACCACCCGCTCTGGCACGACGACGTCGTCGCCGGCAAGATTCCGGCGCAGCGCAGCGTGGCACCGCCGCCGCGCAGCGGCGAGCTGCCGGCGGCCTGAAACCACGTTTCCGAGGAAAGCCATGCGTCCAGTTCACTGCGCCGCCCTGTTGTCCGTTGCGCTCGCCCTGCCGGTGCTGGCGAAGTTGCCGGCTCAGTCCGACGAGGCCAAGGCCGCGGCCGCCGAGACCGCGGCCAAGGCGGCCTGGGCCGACAAGGTCGGCGCCTACAAGCTCTGCCTGTCCCAGGATCGCGTCGCCGAGAGCTACAAGAAGAGCGGCAAGGCGTCGGCGCCGGCCGCGGTGCAGACCGCGGCGCCGGCGTCGGGCGCCACGCCTGCGCCGGTGACTATCCCGGGCTGCGCCGATCCGGGCCCCTACGTCGCCACGACACCGGCCGCCTCCAAGCCGATCGAGGCATCCGGCGCCCATTCGCCGCCCGGGACCGCGACCTCGCCGCCGAGCACCAACGCGACCTCGGCGGAGATCTCGCCCAAGAAGTAGCGCGTCGGGGGGCGCGCGCCGGCCCAGCCGGCGAGGGCGTTGCCCTTGCGTACAGTCGAAGGATGCATCCTCCCCTTCGCCTGACCGCCGCCAGCGCCCCGTTGACGAAGGAAGTCGCCATCCGCGACGAGTTCGGCGCCGAGCGGCAGATCTCGATTCCGGCCGAGCGGCCGCTCACCGTGTTCGTCGACAAGCGCGAGCTGGTCACGCTCATGACCCTCGGCGCTGCGCCCGAACTGCTGGTGCTCGGCTACCTGCGCAACCAGCGCCTGGTCGACGCGATCGCCGATGTCGATTCGATCACCGTCGACTGGGAGGTCGGTGCGGCGGCGGTGAAGACCCGCGCCGGCATCGAACGCTTCGACGAGAAGACCGCGAAGCGGGTGGTGACGACCGGCTGCGGCCAGGGCACGGTGTTCGGCCACCTGATGAGCGACCTGGAATCGATCGAGCTGCCGCCGGCGAGCGACCCGGCGGCCCGCATCCGCCAGGCCGCGCTCTATGGCCTGCTGAACGCCATCCGCCTCCAGGAGAGCACCTACAAGTCCGCCGGCTCGGTGCATGGCTGCGCGCTCTTTCGCCAGCAGGAGCTCCTGACCTTCGTCGAGGACGTGGGCCGGCACAACGCGATCGACACCATCGCCGGCTGGATGTGGCTGCACGGCGTGAGCGGCGGCGACAAGATCTTCTACACCACCGGCCGGTTGACCAGCGAGATGGTCATCAAGTCGGCGCAGATGGGCATCCCGGTGATCGTCTCGCGCAGCGGCGCCACGCAGATGGGCTACGAGCTGGCGCAGCGCCTCGGCCTGACGCTGTTCGGCCGGGCGATGAACCGCCACTTCGTCTGCTACTGCGGCTTCGACCGCTTCGACGCCGAGCCCGAGCCGCTGCGACCGAGTTGACCGCGGCGGGCTCAGCCGAGGCCGTCGAACATCCAGACCTCGACCAGGTCGCCGGCGGCGACGTTGCCCTGCTCGTGGCCGAGCACGACCAGGCCGTTGGCCTCGCTCATGCTGCGCAGGATGCCGGAGCCCTGCGCGCCGCTGACCCGCACCTGCAGGCTGCCGTCGGCGGCGCGCTCGACGAAGCCGCGCTGGTATTCCGTGCGGCCCGGCTTCTTGCGCACCGCGCCGACGCTGGCGGCACGCAGCGCCAGCAGGGGCGTCGGCGTCGCCCCGCTCATCGCCAGCAAGGCATCGCGCACCAGGGCGTAGAAGGTCACCATCACCGCCACCGGATTGCCGGGCAGGCCGAAGGCGATGACGCTGCGCCCGGCGCTCTCGATCCGGCCGACCGCCATCGGCCGCCCGGGGCGCATCGCGATCCGCCAGAAGACGGCGTCGCCGAGGCTGGCGAGGACCATCCGGGTGTGATCCGCTTCGCCGACGCTGGCGCCGCCGGTAGTGATCACGGCATCGGCGGCGTCGGCGGCGGCGCGGAAGGCGGCCTCGAGGGCTTCGGGATCGTCGCGGACCACGCCCAGGTCGAGGACGTCGACGCCGAGGCGCTGCAGCATCGCCCAGAGGGTGTAGCGGTTGCTGTCGTAGACCGAGCCGGGGGTCAGCGCCTCGCCGATCGAGCGCAGCTCGTCGCCGGTGGAGAAGAAGGCGACGCGCAGACGCCGGAACACCGGCACCTCGGCGCAGCCGAGCGAGGCCAGCACGCCGATGTCGGCCGGACGCAGCAGCCGGCCGGCGGCCAGTGCGATCGCGCCGCGCGCCAGGTCTTCGCCGGCGAAGCGCCGGTTCTCGCCCTGGCGCACGACGCCGGCGGCGAGGGCAATGCGCGCGCCGTCGAGGCGCACGAACTCCTGCGGCACGACCGTGTCGAGCCCGGCCGGCATGGTGGCGCCGGTCATGATGCGAACGCACTGGCCCGGACCGATCGCGGTCGCGACGTCGCCGCCGGCGAAGCCGCTGCCCACGACATCGAGCACCGTCTCGCCCGCGACCGCCAGGTCGGCGGCGCGAAAGGCGTAGCCGTCCATGGCCGAGTTGTCCTGGGCCGGCACGTCGATCGGCGAGACGATGTCCTCGGCGAGGACGCGGCCCAGCGCGGAACGCAGCGCCAGCCTCTCGACCGCCCGCAGGCGCGGCACCAGGCGTTGCAGGAAGTCGCGCGCGGCCGCCACCGGCAGCGCCTTGGGGTCATAGCCGCCGACGCAGGAGCCGATGTCCTGCAGCGTTGCCGCGGTCGTCGCCTCAGTCATGGCGCTGGAGCTGCCGCAGCTCGTCGGCGGTGTTGGCGTTGGCGAAGGCGTCGGCGTCGGCGAACTCGACCAGCCGAGTGGCATGCAGCGCGGTCCAGCGGTCGATCTTGCGCTGGCCCTCGTGGGTGAAGCGGACCAGGCTCTCCATGACCGTGGTCCGCATCATGCAGAACACCGGCTGCGCCTGCAGCACGCCGCCTTCGCGGGTGGCGGCCACGGCGATCTCGGTGCCTTCGTCGGCGAACGCCGCCGTCAGCCGCTCGACCAGGTCTTCGGGGAAGAGCGGCGTGTCGCAGGGCACGACCACCAGGTAAGGCGTCTCGCAGCGCTCGAGGCCGGCGAGGAAGCCG
>DATCGH010000078.1:0-2759 GCA_036509055.1 Caldimonas sp. | reverse complement strand
TGGATCAATGGCCGCTGGGACGACTACGAAGGGCTGATGGCGCAAGCGCGCCGCTGGCTCGCCGACCTGCCGCCGGCAGTCGCGCGGCGCATCGCCTGGGACAACGGCGCGACGCTGTTCGGCCTGCCGGCTCCCTGAGCGCTGCGGGATGGTTCCGTCGCCGACCGCAGGCGACATCGAGCAGCGCTTGAAACACGGGCGAAACGCAACCGGCGGCAGATGGAACGCTGATGCAACGCCGGGTGGCGATCCTTGCGACTGGCGGCATCGCGCCGTCGAAGCTCAGCAAGGACCCTGTCATGTCGCATCGCACTCCGTCCGCCCCGTCTGTCGACCGCTCCCGGTCCCTTTTCCTGGTTCACGGCAGCGCCGTCGCCGGCAAGTCGTGGAATGCCCTCGCCGCGCCGCTGCGCGACCGTGTCGTCGTCATGACACCCGACCGACTCGGCCAGACGCCGGGCGAGCGCTGGCCCGCGAACCGCGTGACCACCTTCGACGCCGAAGCCGAGCACCTCGCCGCGGCGCTGGCGGCGGCGCCCGGGCCGGTGCATCTGTTCGGCCACTCCTACGGCGGCGCCGTCGCGATGCAGATGGCCCTCCGCTGGCCGAAGCGCGTGGCGCGGCTGACGCTGTACGAGCCGACCCGCTTCGCCCTGCTGCTCCGCGCGGGTCGGGCCATCGGCGAGGCCGGGAGGGAAATCCTGGCCGTCGGTCACGGCACCCATGAACGCGCCGCGGCCAGGCAGGAAGCGGCCGCGGCGCGGGTGTTCGTCGATTACTGGTCCGGCGCCGGCACCTGGGCGGCGATGGACGCCGGCCGGCAGGAGCGGCTGGCGGCGCAGATGCCCAAGGTCGGCGCGGAGTTCCTGGCCGCCTTCGCCGATCCGGTGCCGCTCGACGCCTGGAGCACGCTGGAGATGCCGGTGCTGCTGCTCGGCGGCGAGAGCTCGCCGGCACCGGTGCGCGCCATCAACGCCCTCCTCGGCTCCGTGCTGCCGCGCTGCGCCAGCGTGACGCTGCCGGGCATCGGCCACATGGGGCCGATGACGCATGCCGACGAGGTGCGGGAATGGCTGCCGGAGGCCGCCTGGGCCGACGCCCCGACGCCGATGCCGTCGCCGGCAAGCGCAATGGCCTGAGCGAAAGCCACCCGCTTAGCCGAGCTCGCGCCGGGCGTTTTCGAAGATCCGCATCCAAGGGCTGCGCTCGCTGCGCTCGCCCGAGGTCCAGCTCATCTGCACGTTGCGGAACACCCGCTCCGGATGCGGCATCAGCGCCGTGAAGCGGCCATCGGCGGTGGTCACCGCGGTCAGCCCGCCCGGGCTGCCGTTCGGGTTGGCGGGATAGGCCTCGGTCGGCCGGCCATGGTTGTCGACGTAGCGCATCGCGGCGTACACCTTCGCCCCATCGCCGCGCTGCGAGAAGTCGGCGTAGCCCTCGCCGTGGGCGACGGCGATCGGGATCCGGCTGCCGGCCAGGCCGCCGAAGAAGATCGATGGCGTGGGCAGCACCTCGACCAGGCTGAGCCGGGCCTCGAACTGCTCGCTCTTGTTGCGCGTGAAGCGCGGCCAGGCGTCGGCGCCGGGAATCATCGCGGCGAGCGCGGCGAGCATCTGGCAGCCGTTGCAGACGCCGAGCGCGAACACGTCGGTTCGGGCGAAGAAGCTGGCGAACTGGTCGGCGAGCTTCGGATTGAAGAGCACCGAGCGGGCCCAGCCTTCGCCGGCGCCGAGCGTGTCGCCGTAGCTGAAGCCGCCGCAGGCGACGAAACCGGTGAACATGTCGAGCCGGGCGCGACCGGTCTGCAGGTCGGTCATGTGGACGTCGTAGGTGTCGAAGCCGGCCTGGTCCATGGCGTAGCTCAGCTCGACGTGGCTGTTGACCCCCTGCTCGCGCAGGATCGCGACCTTCGGCCGGGCGCCGACGATCGCCGGCGCCTCGGCCGCAACCGGCCTGCCGGCCAGATGGACGTGCAACCCCGGGTCGTCGTCGCGGCCTGCGGCCTCGTGCTCGGCATCGGCGCAGGCGGGGTTATCGCGCAGCCGGGCGATCCGCCAGCTGACCTCGTCCCACGCTTGATGCAGTTCGCGCAGCGGCGCCCCGAACACCGCCTTGGCGTCCCGCCAGACCTCGACCCGTGCCGAATCGTTGGCCTTGCCGACGACATGGCTGTACCGGCCGAGGCCCGCCTCGCGCAGCAGCCGGATCGCCTCGTCGCGACGCGCCGTCAGCACCTGGATCAGCGCGCCGAGTTCCTCGTTGAACAAGGCCCGCAGCGTCAACTCCTCGCGCCGGCCGCTCACCTGGGCGGCCCAGTTCTTGGAGTCGCCGTATTCGGCGCGGCTGTCGGCGATGCCGTCGCCTTCGGTCACCAGCAGGTCGACATTGAGGCTCACGCCGCGATGCCCGGCGAACGCCATCTCGCAGGCCGCGGCCCAGAGGCCGCCGTCGCTGCGGTCGTGATACGCCAGCACCAGGCCGGCGGCGCGCAGGCGGTTCATCGCCTCGACCAGCGCCTTCAGCAGCATCGGCTCGTCGAGATCGGGCACCGCGTCGCCGAACTGGCCGAGCACCTGGGCCAGCATCGAGCCGCCCATGCGCATCCGGCCCTGGCCGAAGTCGACCAGCAGCAGGGTGGTGTCGCCGGGCAGGAGTTGCGGCGTCGAGGCGGCGCGCACATCGTCCAGGGTGGCGAAGGCGCTGACGATCAGGCTCACCGGCGCGGTGACCTGCTTCTGCTGCCCGTCCTCGCCCTTCCA
>DATCGH010000077.1:0-6755 GCA_036509055.1 Caldimonas sp. | reverse complement strand
GCGTCGGCCAGCTCGACGTCGACGCCGAGGTCATAGCTGTTGAGCTTGAGCTTGTAGCCGGGGCGAACACCCGCGTCTTCGGCGATGTCGAGCGTCAGCCGGGCCAGGGCGCCTTCGACCGACAGCTTCCAGTGGCGGTATTGCGAGGGATCGGTGCGGTAGTCGACGGGGGCCGGGGTGACGGCGGAGGCAGCGGTGTCCATGCATGGGTCTCCTGAAGATCATGCATCATAGTGCATGAAAAGTCATGCCGTCAAGCGGGATATGAACTTTGCTTCATGTTCAGGAACTTCGCCGAGGAGCTCGCCGGCGAGCGCCACCAGCTCGGCCAGACTCTCTTCCTCGCTCTTGCCGGAGGTGTCGAGGGCGGCGTCGGCCTTGGCGTAGAACGCGGCCCGCCCGGTGAGGATCCGGCGCAGGTCGGCCATCGCCTCGCGGCTCGCCGCCATCGGCCGGGTGTCGCCCTGCGCCGCGACCCGGTTCATGTGCTCCTCGGGCGAGGCCTGCAGCCAGATCGTCCGGCACGACTCCAGCAGGGCGTTGAAGGTCGCCGGCTCGGCGACGATGCCGCCGGGCGTCGCGATCACCGCCGCGGCATGCAGGCGCGCGGTCTCGTCGAGGGCGCGGCGCTCGTAGCGGCGATAGGCGTTGGTGCCGTAGAGGTCGTGGATCTCGCGGATGCTGCAGCCGGCGATGCGCTCGATCTCGCGGCTCAGCTCGACGAACGGCACGTCGAGGGCGTCGGCGAGTTGCTGGCCGAGGGTCGACTTGCCGGCACCGCGCAGGCCGACCAGGGCGATGCGCCGGCCGCGCGCCGCCGCGCCGCCTTCGCCGAACACGCCCGCCAATGCCAGCCGGGCGCGGCGCAGCTCGGCCTCGCTTCTGCCGCGCAGCAGCTCGCGCAGCATCAGCCACTCCGGCGAGCTGGTGGTCATGTCGCCCACCAGTTCCGCCAGCGAGCAATCGAGCGCGTCCGCCACCTGGTGGAGGACCAGGATCGAGGCGTTGCCGATGCCGTATTCGAGATTGGCGAGATGCCGCTCCGACACGCCCGAGGCGACCGACACTGACTTGCGCGTCAGGCCGCGGCGGGCGCGCAGCAGGCGAACGCGCTCGCCGAGGGCGAGGAGAAAAGGGTCCTTGTCGTGAGCCACCATACATGCAGTATAGTGCGTGACATGGACATCTCGCCGCCCGAGCCGCTGAATTTTGCGCAGCACTTGTTCCAGATCAATGCCGGCCGCGCCGCCAAGATCGCCTACGTCGACGATCGCGCCGGCCTGAGCTACGGCCAGCTCGAGGAGCGATCGCGGCGCTTCGCCGCGGCGCTGCTCGGGCTCGGCATCCGGCGCGAGGAGCGGGTGCTGCTGCTGATGCTCGACGCCAACGAGTGGCCGATCTCGTTCCTCGGCTGCCTCTATGCCGGCGTCGTTCCGGTGGCGGTGAACACCCTCCTCACCGCCGACGACTACGCCTACATGCTGGCGCACAGCCGGGCCCAGGCGGCGATCGTTTCGGCCGCGCTGGCGCCGCTGCTCGGCAAAGCAATGGCGCAGGCGAAGAACGAGGTCAAGCACCTGATCGTCGCCGGCCCGGCGGAGACGCTCCCGGCCGGCGCCCTCGCTTTCGACTCGCTGCTCGCCGCCAGCGAGCCCCTGGCCGAGCCGGCCGCGACCCGCGGCGACGATCCCGCGTTCTGGTTGTTTTCGTCGGGTTCGACCGGCAAGCCCAAGGGCACGGTCCACACCCACGCCAACGCCTGGTGGACGACCGAGCTGTACGGCAAGCGGGTGCTCGGCCTGACCGAAGCCGACGTCTGCTTCTCCGCCGCCAAGCTCTATTTCGCGTACGGGCTCGGCAACGCGCTGACCTTTCCGCTCTCGGTCGGCGCGAGCGTGGTGCTGATGGCCGAGCGGCCGACGCCGGACGCGGTCTTCAAGCGCTGGACCGGCGCCGCCGCTGCCGAGGCCACGGGCACGGCGACCCGGCCGACGGTCTTCTTCGGCGCGCCGACCGGGTTCGCCGGCATGCTCGCCTCGCCCGGCCTGCCGGCGCGCGAGGCCGTGGCGCTGCGCATGTGCTCCTCGGCCGGCGAGGCGCTGCCTTCGGAGATCGGCCAGCGCTTCGAGCGCCATTTCGGCGCGCCCATCGTCGACGGCATCGGCTCGACAGAGATGCTGCACGTGTTCCTCTCCAACCGGGTCGGCGACGTCCGCTACGGCACCACCGGCCGGCCGGTCGAGGGCTACGAGATCGAGCTGCGCGGCGACGACGGCCGCCCGGTCGGCGATGGCGAGGTCGGCGACCTCTACATCAAGGGCCCGAGCGCGGCGCTGATGTACTGGGGCAACCGGGAGAAGTCGCGCGAGACCTTCCAGGGCGGCTGGACCAAGAGCGGCGACAAGTACGTGCGCGACGCCGACGGCTACTACACCTACTCGGGCCGCAGCGACGACATGCTGAAGGTGAGCGGCATCTGGGTCTCGCCGTTCGAGGTCGAGGCGACGCTAATGCAGCATCCGGCGGTCCTCGAGTGCGCGGTCATCGGCACCGAGGATGCCGAGCACCTGACCAAGACCAAGGCCTTCGTCGTCGTCAAGCCGGGCCAGACGGCGAGCGCCGACGAGCTCAAGGCCTTCGTCAAGGAAAGGCTCGCCCCCTACAAGTACCCGCGGGCGATCGAATTCCTCGACGAGCTGCCGAAGACGGCGACCGGCAAGATCCAGCGCTTTCGCCTGCGAGAGCGCGAGCGCCAGCGCGGCGGCGCTGCATGAGCGCGCCGGGCCGCTCCCGAGCGCTCATCCCGGAGTGCGAAGCACGCAGGGTCCTTCCTTGAGCGCCCTGCCGCCCGGGCGCGAGCTGGCGCGCCTGCCCTGGCGCGGACGCCAGATCCACCTGGAGTACGAATGGGTCGGCGCCGCGCGCACGAGCGCACCGCCGGTCGTCTTCCTGCACGAGGGCCTGGGCTCGATCTCGATGTGGAAGGATTTCCCGCGCGAGTTCTGCGCCGCGCACGGCCTGGCGGGCTTCGTGTTCTCGCGCTACGGCTACGGCAACTCGACGCCCAAGCCGCGCGACGAGCGCTGGCCGGTCGACTTCATGACGCAGCAGGCGAACGAGGTCCTTCCCACCCTCTTCGCCGCGGTCGGCATCGTCCGGCCGTGGCTCTTCGGTCACAGCGATGGCGGCACGATCGCGTTGCTCCACGCCGCGAGCCATCCGGCCGCCGGCGTGATCGCGGTCGCGCCGCACCTGTTTGTCGATGAGGTTTCGGTCAAGAGCATTGAGCTCGCCCGCGACGCCTTCGAGTCGTCGGACCTGAGGTCGCGGCTGGCGCGGCATCACGCCGACCCGGACTCGGCGTTTCGCGGCTGGAACGATGTCTGGCTCGCGCCCGAATTCCGCGACTGGAATATCGAGCGCGACATCGAGACGATCGCCTGCCCGGTGCTGGCCGTCCAGGGCGAAGACGACGAGTACGGCACGCTGGAGCAAATCCGCGCCGTGGCGCGTCGATTGCCGAAAACCCGCTTGCTCGTGATCCCGGAATGCGGACACTCGCCGCATCGCGACCAGCCCGCGCTTCTCGCTCGCGAGGCCGGTCGCTTCATCCTCGAATCCTTCCCTTCCTGACCTGGAGCCTCCATGCGCCCGACCCGCACCGCCCTTTCCGCAGCCGCGACCCTGCTCGCCGCCACCACGATGTTCGCGGCGCATGCGCAATCGAGCGGGCCGATCAAGGTCGGCCTGATGCTGCCGTACAGCGGCACCTACACCGCGCTCGGCAACGCGATCGAGAACGGCTTCAAGCTCTATGTCCAGGAGCAGGGCGGCAAGCTCGGCGGCCGGGAGATCCAGTACTTCAAGGTCGACGACGAATCCGATCCGTCCAAGGCCACCGACAACGTCAACAAGCTGATCAAGCGCGACAACGTCGACGTGCTCGTCGGCACCGTGCACTCCGGCGTCGCGCTGGCGATGGCAAAAGCAGCAAAGGACAACAACACCCTGCTCGTCATCCCGAACGCCGGCGCCGATGCGATCACCGGGCCGATGTGCGGCGCCAACATCGTGCGCAGCTCCTTCTCCAACTGGCAACCGGGCTACGCGATGGGCGTGGTCGCCGGGCAGAAGGGCATCAAGCGGGCGATGACCATCACCTGGAACTACGCCGCCGGTGCCGAATCGACCAAGGGCTTCACCGAGGGCCTCGAGAAGGGCGGCGGCAAGGTCATCAAGGACCTCAACCTGCCGTTCCCGAACGTCGAGTTCCAGGCGCTGCTCACCGAGATCGCGGCGCAGAAGCCCGACGCGGTCTATGCCTTCTTCGCCGGCGGCGGCGCGGTCAAGTTCGTCAAGGACTACGCGGCCGCCGGCCTCAACAAGACGATCCCGCTTTACGGTCCCGGCTTCCTGACCGACGGCACGCTCGAGGCCCAGGGCGCGTCGGCGCAGAGCATGCTGACCACGCTGCACTACGCGGACGACCTGAACACGCCGAAGAACAACGCCTTCCGCAAGGCCTACGCCCTCGCCTTCAAGTCGCAGCCCGACGTCTACGCCGTGCAGGGCTACGACGCGGCGCAGCTCCTCGGCGCCGGCCTGAAGGCGGTGAACGGCGACCTCGCCAAGCGCGACCAGCTCAGCGCCGCGATGCGAAAGACCGTCGTCGACAGCCCGCGTGGCAAGTTCACCATCTCGCCCGCCGGCAACCCGGTGCAGGACATCTACCTGCGCGAGGTCAAGGGCAACAACAACGAGTTCCGCAGCATCGCCGTGAAGTCCTTGTCCGACCCCGCGCGCGGCTGCAAGCTCTGAGCCCCGCAGCGCCGCCGCGACGATGCACCTCGCCGCGGCTCGCTGCCCGCCGCCCTGCCGCTGAGGTGGCCTGATGGATCTCGCCACCTTTCTCGTCCAGTGCCTCAACGCCGTCCAGTACGGCCTGCTGCTCTTTCTCGTCGCCAGCGGCCTGACGCTGATCTTCGGGATCATGGGCGTGATCAACCTCGCCCATGGCAGCTTCTACATGCTGGGCGCCTATCTCGCGTTCGCGCTCGCCCCCTGGTTCGGCGACTGGTTCTTCACCCGGCTCGCGGTCGGCGTGGCGCTGGCGATCGTGTTCGGCTACCTGCTCGAGTGGGCGTTCTTCAGCTTCCTCTACGAGCGCGACCACCTGCAGCAGGTGCTCATGACCTACGCCCTGATCCTGGTGTTCGAGGAAGGGCGCAGCCTTCTCGTCGGCAACGACGTGCACGGCGTCGTGGCGCCCTCCTGGCTCGCCGGCAGCTTTCGTCTCGGCGAGCTGATGTCCTATCCCTGGTACCGGGTGTTCTCGTCGTTCGCCTGCATCGTCGTCGCCCTCGGCCTGTACGCGGTGGTCAACCGCACCCGGCTGGGGATGATGATCCGCGCCGGCGCCAGCAACCGCGACATGGTGCGCGGCCTCGGCGTCGACATCCGCCTGCTCTACCGCATCGTCTTCGCCGGCGGCGTGGCCCTGGCAGCGCTCGCCGGCATGATCGCGGCGCCCTTGTCCTCGGTCTATCCGGGCATGGGCTCGAGCGTGCTGATCATCTGCTTCGTCGTCGTCGTCATCGGCGGCATCGGCTCGATCACCGGCGCGCTGATCGCCTCGCTCCTGGTCGGCATCGTCGACACCTTCGGCAAGGTGTTCTTCGCCGAATGGAGCGGCGTCGGTGTCTACCTGCTGATGGCGATCGTCCTGATCTGGCGGCCCGAGGGGCTGATGAAGCGTGGCCACTGAGGCGACGCCGCTGGCCGGCGATGGCCTCGCCGCCGAGGTCGGCGCCCTGCCCGACATCGCCCGGCGCGAGCCCGGCGGCTGGCTCGTGCCGGCGGCGCTGGTCGTGCTGCTCGCCGTGCTGCCCGCACTGATCTCGCCGTACGCGCAGGACCTGGTCGTGCGGATCGCGATCTATGCGATCTTCGCCCTCAGCCTCGAGCTGCTGGTCGGCGCCGCCGGACTGGTGAGCCTCGGCCACGCCGCCTTCCTCGGCATCGGCGCCTACGCGGTGGTGCTCGGCTCCGGCGATGCCGGCGGGCCGCTGCTCGTCGTGCTGGTGCTGGCGGTCGGCGGGGCCGCAGGCTATGCCCTCTTCGTCGGCGCGCTCAGCCTGCGCACCCGCGGCGTCTACTTCATCATGGTGACGCTGGCGTTCGCGCAGATGGCCTACTTCGTCGTCCACGACACCAAGGCCGGCGGCGGCAGCGACGGCATCTTCCTCTACGTCAAGCCGGCGCTCGGCATCGCCGGCAAGACCCTGCTCGACCTCGGCGAGCGCCTGCCGCTCTACTACAGCGTGATCGCGGCGCTCGCCGGCACCTACGGCCTGCTGGCGGTGCTGCTCGGCTCGCGCTTCGGCCATGCGCTCGCCGGCATCCGCGTCAGCGAGCAGCGGATGCGCGCCGCGGGCTTCTCGACCTATCCGTACAAGCTCGCCGCCTTCGTCATCGCCGGCGGGCTCGCCGGTCTGGCGGGCGCGCTGCTGGCAATCAAGGACGGCGCAGTCAATCCCGAGCTGCTTTCCTGGCACGAGTCGGGCGCGGTGCTGCTGATGATCATCCTCGGCGGCATCGGCAGCCTGCGCGGCGCGGTCATCGGCGCGATGGCGTTCACGCTGCTGAAGGAGCTGGTGCAATCGGAGGCGCTGTTCGGTGCGCTCGCGTCGCACTGGCAGCTGACGCTCGGCCTGGCGATCATCGCCTTCGTCGCCCTCCTGCCCAAGGGCCTGATC
>DATCGH010000076.1:0-2460 GCA_036509055.1 Caldimonas sp. | reverse complement strand
AAACCGATTGGACACCCGCGGGCCCGGTGCTAGATTGCTCCGAGCCATGGCCTCGCAGACGAAGAAACCGCGCCGCACCGCCGAGCGCATCCTGGACACCACGCTCGACCTCTTCAACCGCTTCGGCGAGCCCAACGTCTCGACGACGCTGATCTCGGCCGAGATGGGCATCAGCCCGGGCAACCTCTACTACCACTACCCGGCCAAGGAAGAGCTCATCACCCGGCTGTTCGACCGCTACGACCAGGCGCTCACCGAGTTGCTCCGCGCCGCCGACGAAGTGAGCGATGTCGAGGACGCCTGGCTCTTCTTCCACATGCTGTTCGAGCTGATCTGGGCCTACCGCTTCCTCTATCGCGACCTCAACGACCTGCTCTCGAACAACCGCAAGCTCGAGACCCATTTCCCCTTCGTCCTGCAGCGCAAGACCCGGGCGGTGCAGGCGGTGCTCGACGGCATCGGCCGCGGCGCCGGGCTCTCGCTCGACGGCCGCGACGCCGAGCCGGTGGCCACGGCGATGGTGGTCGTGCTCACCTACTGGCTGAGCTTCGAGTACGTGAAGAACCCGCGCAAGGCGCTCGAGCCCGAGAGCGCCGGGCCGGCGCTGCTGCGCGGCGCCTTCCACGTGCTGACCCTCCTGGCTCCCTATCTCGACGAGGACGGCCGCCAGCACCTGCGCGCCCTCGCCTCCCGCTACCTGGCACCGACCTGAGGAGACCCGCATGGCCAAATGGACCGCCTTCCCGTACGCCGCCGACGCCTACACCTATGACGCCGCCGCCCTGAAGAAGAAGTGGGCGCGGCTGCACGCCGGCGACGCCGAGCCGCTGCCGAAGGAAGATGCGGTGCTCGCCGCCTGGGCCTTGTTCCACGCCGGCCAGTTCCAGAAGGCGACGGAGGCGGGGCTGAAGGCGCATGCGGCCGGTGCCGGCGCCGGCATGACCGTCGCGAACAAGTCGCAGTCGATCTATGCGACCTACCTCGAGAACAGCGAGAAGGCCAAGCTGGCCCTGCTCTACGAGGTGGCCGAGCGCGCCGAGGCGCGCACCAAGGAAGACCCGAAGGACGCCAACGCCTGGTACTGCATGGCCTATGCGCTCGGCCGCTACAGCCAGGGCATCAGCATCGCCAAGGCGCTGAGCCAGGGCCTGGGCGCGAAGGTGAAGAACGCGCTCGAGACGACGATCAAGCTCTCGCCCAAGCACGCCGACGCTCACACCGCGCTCGGCGCCTTCCACGCCGAGATCATCGACAAGGTCGGCTCGCTCCTCGGCCGCACCCAGGGCGCGAGCAAGGACGCCGGCCTCGCCAACTACAAGACAGCGCTCAAGCTCAACCCGGGCTCGGCGATCGCGATGGTCGAGTACGCCAACGGGCTGGTGATGCTCGAGGGCGACAAGCGGATGAAGGAAGCCACCAAGCTGTACGAGGACGCGGCCAAGGTCGAGCCGCAGGATGCGATGGAGCGGCTCGACGTGGAGATGGCGAAGGCCGAGCTGGAGGACTGAGGGTCGCCGTCCCATGGCGTTCGACGAAGGGTTGGCTCAACGCGTCCGTGAGGCGGTCGGCGCTTTGCCGCGGGTCACCGAGCGCAGGATGTTCGGCGGCCTCGCGTTCATGTTCGAGGGCAAGATGTTCGTGGGCATCTCGGGTTCGAAACTGATGGCCCGCGTGGGTGCCGATCGATACCAGGATGCGTTGACGCTTCCTCACGTGCGCGTGATGGATTTCACCGGCAAGCCGATGAAGGGATATGTCTACATCGACCCTCCGGGGCTGGTCGAAGACAGCGCGCTCGCAGCGTGGGTCTCCTGGTGCGCGAGCCACGTCGCCCGCTTGCCGGCGAAAGGTGAGAAGCTCCGCAGTGGCACGAAGGAGCGACCATGACGAACGCGAGCAAGCGGCTCCCCTGGAACACGACCCTCTCTGTGCTCCTCTCGCGGGGCGTGGGTGTGACCTGGGCGCTCATCATGGCGTGGCTCTTCGTCGTTGCGGCACGCGACCACCACCCTGTATTCAGCAGTCGTCACGAATGCGGCACCGACCCGGCCGACATCCTTCGCGCCGGGGAACTGCTGGAGGCAAGCACCCTGCGGTTCGTCATCGCGGCGCATTGCTCGAATGCCCGGTATCTGCCTGACGAGCGGATCGCGCTCCGCTACGGTGGTGCACCGGTCGAGGTGGAGACGAGAAAGTTCAGCATCGCCGGGGCGGTCCACTACAAGATCGTCTCGGTGGGCGGCGAGGCTGCTGAGCCGTGATTCATTTCATCCATGCCCTTCAGGGACGGTGAGCGGCGGGTCGAACATGAGCAACACCTACTGAGACCATGGCCATAGCACATGCAAACCCCGGTGAGGCGATCGATGTCCGGCCGCTCGGCAGTCGGTTGCCGGGCGAGAAGACCGTCGCGCTGTTCAAGTCCGAGCACCTCGAGGTCATTCGTCTTGTCCTCACTGC
>DATCGH010000075.1:0-11725 GCA_036509055.1 Caldimonas sp. | reverse complement strand
AGGTGCTTGCCGCGGAGCTCGAATTCGTCGACAACGATGTCGAGCGCCGGCACGCTCGCCGGCTGCTCGTCGAGCAGGCTCTCGACGCGCTCGGCCTCGCCCTTGGGCAGATTGAGGCGCGACAGCCGCGCGTAGACCCGGCCCGCGCCCGGCCCGGCCGGCGTCGCGCCGCGGCGCGCCGGCCGGTACTCGACGTAGCCGTCGAGCTCGTCGGAATCGACGTTGGCTCGCCACAAACTCCCTTCCCGCGACAGGCCGGCGGTGACGTTGCCGAGGCGGCGCGAACCGGTCGTCATTTCGCCGATGCGCAAGCCGACGTGGTCGGGCACATAGCCGGAGCCGCCGCCGGTGTCGAAGCCCTGGGCCGGCGCCGTGCCGCGTGCCGGCTCGGCGAACAGCCGCTCGGCGGCGGCTTCCCACTCGTCGATGTTGACTTTCCTGAGGGCCACGGTCGCCGTCACGCCCGCGGCGGGCAGGGCCAAGGGCTCGGGCGCTTCGGCCGGCGTCGGCGCCGCCGGATCGGCGAGCCGAATGGAGCCGCGAGCCACGTGCGCCGCGTCGCCCGAGCCTTCGCGCACGTACCGCACCTGCAGGGTGTTGCCGACATCGACCCGCAGCGCTTCGCGCGCCGCGCTCGCCGGCGCGCCCTCGTCGGGCCCGTTCTGGACGCGCAGCGCAACCGCCGCCGGCGCCGCCTTGCCGAGCGGATGCGGCAGGTCGACGCCGAGCCCGACGAGGTTGCTCGTCACGACGTACTGCGGCTGGCCGCCGACGAATGCGAGCGTCGCGCGATAGCCGGCTTGTCCGCTGAGCGGAAGGCGCGCAATCCAGCCGAGCTCGGCGGCGTTGCGCATGGCCTCGGCGGTGGCGGTGCCCTGTCCCGCGAAGCGCTGCGTATCGCCTTGCGAGCCGCCCTCGAAGCTCATGTCGCCGCCGAGCACGCGGGCGCTTCCCGCAGCGACGGTGAAAGCGCTCTGGGTGAAATCGATCCGCGCCTTGGCCGCCCCCAGCAACGGCGTGTCGGGTGTCATGCGGACATCGTTGCCGCCGAGCGCGAGGCTGCCCTTGACGCGGGTCTCGCCCGGGTCGTCGAGCGGGACCGTGAGCGCCAGCTTGAGATCGGCCATGCCGCTGCCGCTGGCGCTCGCCAGCGCCCGCCCGGTCCAGCGGCCGATCGGCGTGGCGTTGACATAGCGCAGCATCTCGGCGAGCGGCCCGCGCGCGATGCCTTCGATCTCGAAGCGGGCGTGGTCGCCGAGCTGCGGGATCACGCCGTGGACCCGGGTCCAGTCGGCGCCGCCGAGGTGCGCCCGGGCGTCGCGGATCTCGAGCCGGGTGCGATCGACGATCAGCTCGCCCGACAAGGCGGTCAGCGAGGGCCAGGACGGGTTGCCCGCCTCGACGGGATGCGCGCTTCCCGGCTCGACAGGTATGTAGGCGAAGACGAGATCGGCGACCTTGGCATCGATCCGGAACTCGCCCTCGCGGCCCGACTTGCCGCCATGGAAGGGAAAGTCCCAGAGGTCGCCGCGCACCCGGAACGACGCCCGCTCGATCGTGCCGCCGAGGACCGACCGGGCGACGTAGCTTCGCACCGAGTCGGGCAGGCCGAGCGGCAGGTAGCGCACCGTGCGCACCGCCCGGGCACTGCCGATCCGGCCATCGAGCTCCAGCTCGCCCGGATAGCGGCCGCCGCGCGCCATGCCCTCGCCGGCACCGGTGCGCCAGGTCGCGCTCAGCTCGCCTTCGGCATCGGCGTTGGCGAAGCGCGCCTCGCGCACCCGCACCGTGACGTTCGGCAGGCCGCCCGGACGCTGCTCGATCTTCCAGGCCAGCTTGGCGTCGAGCCGGTCGAACGGCAGGGCCGGCTCGTCGAACACGCCGGGCAGCTCGACCATGCCCTGCTCCAGGCCGATGCGCGCCTCGCCGCCGGCCTCGCTCGCATCGAGCTGCACCGTGGCATTGCGCAGCCCCGGCCGGCCGACCGCATCGTGCCGCTCGCCGGCGTGCGCCGTCAGCGACAGGCCGCTCAGCTTGCCCTTCACCCGGTAGTGCGCCGGGGCGTCGATCGGGCCGTCCCAGCGGGTGCTTAGCTGGGTGATCACGCCTTCGGGATGGACGCCGGCGAGAAGGGCGCGCAGCGCCGCGCCGAGCGGCACACGGCCGGCGATGCCGGCCATCACGCCGACGTCGAGGCGCTCGGCCGAGAACTCGCCGCTCGTGACGTCCTCGCCTTCCGGCTGCACCCAGGCGACGCTCAGGTCGCCCTTGGGCCAGCGGATGCCGTCGCCGGTGACGAAGCCGAAGCCGCGGGCTTCGATCGCGATGCGGTCGCCCTTGCGCCGGGCATCGAACCGGCCCTCGACCTGCTCGAACTCGAGCGCCTCGACGCTCTTGTCGAGGCGCAGCGTCACCGCGCGCAGCGAGACGTCGACGGTGGCAGCCTCGGGCTGGCCTTCGTGCACCTCGAACCAGCCGCGCAAGGCGCCGTCGCCTTCGCTCAGCTCGAACGGCAGGTTGACGTAGCGGCGCAGCTCTCGCACGTCGGCACGCGGCAGGTCGCTGAACATGCTGCCACTCCAGCGTCGCCAGTCGCCGGCGCGGGCGAACAGCGGCTGCGCGAAACGGCCGCGGATCGTGAAGCGGTCGCCCCAGGCGGCCGGCGGCGTGGCATCGAGGCGGATGGCGTGCGAGCGCAGGCCGTTGCGCACCACCACGTCGACCCCGGCCAGCACCAGCGGCGGCGCCTGCCGCTGCTCGTCGATCCAGCGCACCGTGCCGCCGCGGATCACGAACTCCTCCTGCTTGAAGAACCAGTGCGCGGCATCGCCGCCGTCGTCGGCGGCCGAGTCCTTGCCGCCGAAGTCGAGGCCGGCAACGCGGATGTGGCCGGCCGCGTCGCGGCGAATGTCGAGCACCGGGGCGTCGATCAGCATCTGCTCGAAGCGCGGCTCGAGCGCCAGCAGCGACCGGGGCGAAAGCGACGCGGCGACCCGCGGCAGGCTGAGTGCGACCCGCTGCTCGGCATCGAGGACCTGGACATCGCGCAGCTCGAGCGCCGGCACCCAGCCGCTCGAACGCACCTCGATTGCGCCGATCTTCACGACTGCCCCGAGTAGACGGCTGGCGCGCGCCTCGATCGGCCCACGCCACTCCTCGATGTGCGGCAGAATCAGCCAGTGAAGTGAGAGCCAACCTACGAACAGCGCGAGACACGACGCGCCGAACAGTCCCAGGAGCACACGGCCCACGGTTCGCAGCGGCGAGCGGCGCGCAGCGCGCGGCGATGCGGCAGCGTGATCGTGGGGAGGATGGGAAGACATGAAGACAGCGTTGCGCCGGCCGGCTCGATGCCAGGGTCGCGGTCGACTCGCCATCGAAGCCCTCTTGCGGCACGGTCACGACCCGCGTCTCGCGCCGGTCGTTTCAATCTAGCACAGACCTCCGGCGACGATGGGCTCCTTCGACATCGCCACCGACCGGGTCGCATCGACCCTCCCGGCGGCCGTACCGCCGGCCGGCAAGGATGGCCAGCCCGCGGCGTTCCCCGCCCCCGAGCACCGCGCCGAGCACAGCCGCTTCGTGCAGCGCATCCGCCGCCGCTACCCGGCCGAGCGCGCGGCGGTGCCGCCCGGCCTGCCCGGCCGCGACAGCATCGTCGCCCTGATCGAGCAGCTGCAGCGCCAGGGACGGGACGTGGGCAGCGCGATGCGCGTCGCCCGCCAGCTGACCCTGGAGCGCCTCGCCGTCCTCGACGTCGAGCAAGGCGCGCCCCTGGCCGACATCACCCGAGCGATGACCGAGCTGGCCGAGGCCACCCTCGAGCTGGCGCTGGCCCGCGCCCGCGCCGACCAGGACGCGCGCTTCGGCGTGCCGCGAAATGCCGCAGGCGAGGCGATCGACTTCTGGGTCGTCGGCATGGGCAAGCTCGGCGCGCGCGAGCTGAACGTCTCCTCGGACATCGACCTGATCTACGTCTACGAGGAAGAGGGCACGACCGACGGCGCCCGGCCGGTGAGCGCGCACGAGTACTTCGCCCAGGTCGCGCGCAGCCTCTACACCCTGATCGGCGAGATCACCGAGGACGGCTTCGTCTTCCGCGTCGACCTGGCGCTGCGGCCGAATGGCAACTCCGGCCCCCCGGCCGTCAGCCTGGCGATGCTCGAGGACTACCTCCAGGCGCACGGCCGCGAGTGGGAACGCTTCGCCTGGCTGAAGAGCCGCGTGGTCGCGCCGATCGCCAGCGTCAAGAGCGGCCGGGCGCTGGCCCTGCGCTCGCTGGTCACCGCCTTCGTCTATCGCCGCTATCTCGACTACGGCGTGTTCGAAGGGCTGCGCCAGCTCCATGCCAAGGTGCGCGACGAAGCGCAGCGCCGCGCCGCCGGCCGGCCGCAGCGCGCCAACGACGTCAAGCTATCGCGCGGCGGCATCCGCGAGATCGAGTTCATCGTCCAGCTGCTGCTGGTGGTGCGCGGCGGCCACTTCCCCGAGATCCGCACCCGCTCGACCCTGAAGGCGCTCGACAAGCTCGCCGCCGGAGGGCTGATGAAGCGCGCCAGCGCCGAGCGGCTGGCGGCGGCCTACACGCTGCTGCGTCGGGTCGAGCACCGGATCCAGTACCTCGACGATCAGCAGACCCACGTCCTGCCGGAGCACGACGGCGACCTCGCCTGGATCGCCGCCAGCCTCGGCGCCGAGGCGAGCGGCCCGTGCGCCCTGCTCGACCGCCTGGGCGAGGCGCGCGAGTTCGTGGCTGGCGAATTCGACCAGCTGCTGCGCGACGGCCGGGGCAGCACCGGCAACGGCTGCCGCAGCTGCGGCCCGACGCCGCTGCCGGTCGATGCCGAGGCCTTCCTGGCGCAGCTGCCGGCGGAACTGGCGGCGCGGGTGCGGCCGCTCTGCGACCAGCCGAAGATCCGGATGCTGAAGGACGAGAGCAAGATCCGCCTCGCCGGCCTGGTGGCCCGCGCTGCCCAGGCGGTGGCCGAGAAGCGCTGCACCTTGCAGGCAGCGATCCAGTTCGTCGACTGGCTCGAGCCGCTGCTCCGGCGGGAAAGCTACCTCGCCCTCCTCGCCGAGCGCCCCGAAGTGCAGAGCCGGCTGCTGCGCCTGCTCGGGCTGGCGCGCTGGCCGATGCGCTACCTGATGCTCCATCCGGGCGTCATCGACGAGCTCGCCGACGAGGAGCTGTTGCACGGCCGCTTCGATCCTGCCGCCTACACCCGCGAGCTCGAGGAGCGCCACGCCGGCTGGCAGCGCTCCAGCCAGGCCGAGGAGGAGCTGCTGCTCGACACCCTGCGCCGCGCCCACCACGCCGAGGTGTTTCGCACCCTGGTCCGCGACGTCGAGGGCCACATCACGGTCGAGCAGGTCGCCGACGACCTCTCGGCGCTGGCCGATGCCACCCTCTCGTGCGCCTTGCGCTGGGCCTGGAAGCACCTGAAGTCGGCGCACCGGCCCGAACCGCAGCTCGCGGTCATCGCCTACGGCAAGCTCGGCGGCAAGGAGCTCGGCTACGGCAGCGACCTCGACGTCGTCTTCGTCTACGACGATCCCGAGACCGACGCCGACAAGGCGGCCGAGGTCTACGGCGCGTTCGTGCGCAAGCTGATCAACTGGCTGACGATGCGCACCGCCGCCGGCGAGCTGTTCGACATCGACACGGCACTCCGGCCGAACGGTGGCTCGGGCCTGCTCGTCACCCCGATCGACGCGTTCGCCAACTACCAGACCGGCCGCGGCGGCAACACCGCCTGGACCTGGGAGCACCAGGCGCTGACCCGGGCGCGCTGGTGCGCCGGGCTCGAGCGGCTCGGGCCGCGCTTCGAAGCGGTGCGACGCAGCGTCCTGGCAGCGCCGCGCGACCGGGCGGCCCTCGACGCCGAGGTCACGGCGATGCGCGAGAAGGTCCGCGCCGCCCATCCGGTCAAGCCGGGACGCTTCGGCCTGAAGCACAGCGCCGGCGGGATGATCGACGTCGAGTTCGCGGTCCAGACGCTGGTGCTCGCCGAAAGCGGCACCCACCCGGAGCTGCTCGACAACGTCGGCAACATCGCCCTGCTCGGCCGGGCCGAGGCCGCGGGCCTCCTGCCCGCGGGCGTCGGCAGCGCCGCGGCCGACGCCTATCGCGACCTGCGTCGGGCCCAGCATCGGGCCCGTCTCGACGAGCGGTCGACCCAGATCGATCCGGAGACGATGGCCGCGCAGCGCGCGGCCGTGCTCGCGCTCTGGCGTGTCGTCTTCGGCTGAGGCCGCCTCACCCGGCAACGCCGGGCGGATGTGGATCGCGGCGTCGGCGCTGCTCGGCCTTGGCGCCGTCGCCGGCCTGGGGCTGCCGTCGGCCGTGCTCGACTGGCAGCCGAGCCTGGCCTCGAGCGAGCCTTGGCGCGCCTGGAGCGCGGCGTTCGTTCACCTCAGCGCCCTGCACCTCGCGGCGAATCTCGCCGGCGTCGCGCTGGTGGGTGCGTTGGGCTTTTTCGCCGGCGTGCCGCGGCGGAGCGTGGTGGCCTGGTTCGTCGCCTGGCCCCTGACCCACCTCGCCTTGCTGGCCCGGCCCGACCTGACCCTCTACGCCGGCCTCTCGGGCGTGCTCCATGCCGGGGTCGCGGTGGTGGCGGTAAACCTGATCGCGAGCGCGCGCGGCCCGCGGCGGGCGATCGGCCTCGCCGTTCTCGTCGGGCTCGCGCTCAAGGTGGCGAGCGAGACGCCGTGGGCGGCCGAGGCGCTGCGCCATCCCGCCGGCTGGGACATCGCCATCGCTCCGTTCGCCCATGCCAGCGGCCTGGTGGCCGGCACCCTCGCTTCGGCCGTGGCCGAGGCGCTCGCCCGCCGACGCGCCCTTACCATCGGCCGGCAATGACCGAGCGCAAGGCCCACCTCGACACGTTCGCCGTCGGCACCATCGTCTTTTGCTGTTTCCTCTGGGGGCTGAACCAGGTCGCCGCGAAGGCGGCGATGCCGGAGATCCCGGCGCTCTGGCAGGCGGCCGCGCGCTCGGTCGGCGGCGCGATCCTGGTCTGGCTCTGGGCCCTGAGCCGCGGCACGCGCCTGTTCGACGGCGACCGCACCCTGCCCGGCGGCCTCATCGCCGGGGTGCTGTTCGCCGCCGAGTTCTTCTGCATCTTCGTCGGCCTGCAGTTCACGACCGCGTCGCGGATGGTCGTCTGGATCTACATCGCGCCTTTCGTCGTCGCCCTGGGCATGCCGCTGATCTCCCGCTCGGAGCGGCTGAGCGCGTTGCAATCGGTCGGACTGGTGCTGGCCTTCGCCGGCGTCGCCTGGGCTTTCGCCGAGGGCTTTTCCCAACCCCACGCCGGAGCGAATCAGTGGATCGGCGACGCCCTCGGCATGCTCGCCGGCGTGCTCTGGGGCGCGACCACGCTGGCGGTGCGCGCCACGGCCCTCGGCCAGGCCTCGGCCGAGAAGACCCTGCTTTACCAGCTTGCCGTCTCGGCGTTGCTGCTGCTGACGGCGGCAAGCCTCTCGGGCGCACCGCTGCCGGCACGCCTCTCGACCCTCGCCTGGGCGGCGCTCCTTTTCCAGGTGGTGATCGTCACCTTCGCCAGCTACCTGCTCTGGTTCTGGCTGATCCGCCACTACCCGGCGACCCGGCTCTCCTCGTTCACCATGCTGACGCCGGTGTTCGGCCTGCTGCTCGGCGCGGTTCTGCTGGCCGAGCCGGTCACGGGGCGGCTGCTGTTGGCGCTCGGCACGGTCGCGGCCGGCATCTTCCTGGTCAACCGGAAGACAGAGTGATCGAGGCGCTCATGGCGATCGTCCTGCGCGCCGGCTTCTGCGCGGCGCTGGCCTGGGGCCTCTGGCGGCTGAACTTCGGCGTCAGCGTCCTCTGGATCGCCGGCCTGGCGGGGCTGCTGCTGGCGCGGCCGCTGCTCGACCTGGCGATCGCGATCTGGCAGGCGATGCGTCGGGCGAACTGGCGCGAGCTCGAGGGCCGCCACTACGCCTTCAAGGGGCGCGGCGTCCATGTGGTCCAGGACGCGGACTACCAGCGCTGGGTGCGGCTGGCGGATATCCGCGCCATCGTCGGCTTCACCGCCAGCGACGCCGCCCTGCAGGTTGCCTATCCGGCCGGCTGGCGAATGCTCGGCCGGCCGCCGCTGGCGCACCTGAGCGACGAGGCGCTGCTCGTGCACATCGCCAAGGAGCGCACGCCGGAGGCGGTGCGGCTGCGCCTGTGGATCGAGCGCGAGATCGTCTTCCCGGCGCGGCGCGAGCGCGAGCACCACGGCATCCGGCTCGAGGGCCTGGACTTCCGCGCCAGCGACTGAGGCGGGTGGACCGAAGCCGCGACCTCAGCGGCGGATGCGCTCGACCAGCGCGGTGGTCGAATAGCCGTCGACGAAGGGCAGCGCCGTCGCGTCGCCGCCCCAGCTGCGCACCAGCGCGGTCTCCGCCAGGGTTTCGATGGCGTAGTCGCCGCCCTTGACGTAGAGATCGGGGCGAACGAGCTTGAGCAGCTCGAGCGGCGTCGCCTCGTCGAACAGCGTCACCAGGCTCACGCTCTCGAGCGCCGCGAGCACCGCCGCCCGGTCGCCTTCGTTGTTGAGCGGACGCCCCGGCGCCTTGCCGAGGCCGCGCGCCGACGTATCGCTGTTGAGCCCGAGCACCAGGCTCGCGCCCCGGTCCCGGGCCTGGGCGAGGTAGGTGACATGGCCGCGATGCAGGATGTCGAACACGCCGTTGGTGAAGACCAGCGGCCGCGCCAGCTCGGCGAGACGCGGCTGGAGCTCGGCCCGCGGGCAGAGCTTGGCGACGAAGGCGGGCAGCATCCGGCGATTGTCGCCGTGGCGTCGGCCGTAGACTGGGCATCGAACCACCGGAGGCTCGGATGCTCGTTCTTTGCGGATCGTCGATCTCGAACTACTACAACAAGGTCAAGCTGGCGCTGCTCGAAAAAGGCGTCGACTTCGCCGAGGAATACGTCGCCACCGGCGGCAGCGACGAGGCCGTGCTCGGCGCCTCGCCGCTCGCCAAGATTCCTTTCCTGCGCACCGACCGGGGCCCGCTGTGCGAAAGCCAGGCGATCCTCGAATACATCGAGACGACCTGGCCGGAGCCGCCGCTGCTGCCGCGCGATCCGTTCGCCGCCGCCAAGGTGCGCGAGCTGGCGATCTACGTCGACCTGCACCTGGAGCTGGTGGCGCGCAACCTCTATCCGAAGGCGTTCTTCGGTGGCAGCGTGAGCGAGGCCACCGCAACGCGGACCCGCGCGCAGCTCGAGCGCAACATTGCCGCCTTCAAGCGCCTGGCCCGGTTCGCGCCCTACGTCGCCGGCGACAGCTTCACGCAGGCCGACTGCTCGGCCTGGAACTCGCTGCCGCTGGTCTCGATGGCGACCCGTGCCGTCTACGGCGAAGACCTGCTCACCGCCGCCGGCATCGACCTCAAGAGCTACAGCCGGGCGGTGGGCGAGCGCCCGAGCGCGCAGAAGGTGGCGGCCGACCGCAAGGCGGCGCAGGCCCAGCTGACGGCGAAGCCCTGAGGCCCCGACCCGCGGCGGAGAACGCTCAGGCCGGAGCGGCGCCCGGCACCGCCGGGACGACCCCGGCGGCGGCTGCCGCGGCGGCCGCGGCGATCTTGGCCGTCAGCTCCTTGCGGTAGCGATTCAGTTCCTGCACGCTGGCGAAGCTGCGCTCCATCAGCAGGCTGAGGTTGTGCAGGATGCGCTCGACCACCTTGCCTTCCCAGACCGAGTCGAACTGGATCTGCTTGTCGAGCCAGGCCTCGAGCCACTCCGGGTCGGGCAGGCGGCTTTGGATCGTGTCGCGCGGGAACAGGCTGGCATTGACGTGCAGGTTGGTCGGGTGCAGTGCCTGGGCGGTGCGCCGGGCGCTCGCCATCAGCACGCCGACCTTGGCGAACGCCGCCCGGGCTTCGTCGCCGAAGGCCTGCATCGCCTTTTTCATGTAGCGCAGGTAGGCGCCGCCGTGGCGCGCCTCGTCGCGGGCAAGGGTCTCGTAGATCGCCTTGATCACCGGCTCGGCGTGCCACTCGGCTGCACGGCGGTACCAGTGGTTGAGGCGGATCTCGCCGCAGAAATGCAGCATCAGCGTCTCGAGCTTGGGCGCCGGATCGAAGTCGAAACGCACCTCGTGCAGCTCGGCCTCGGTCGGCACGAGATCCGGACGGAAGCGCCGCAGGTACTCCATCAGCACCAGCGAATGCTTCTGCTCCTCGAAGAACCAGACGCTCATGAACGCCGAGAAATCGCTGTCGTCGCGGTTGTCGCGCAGGAACATCTCGGTCGCCGGCAGCGCCGCCCATTCGGTGATGGCGTTCATCTTGACCGTCTGGGCCTGCTCCTCGCTCAGCAGGCTCGCGTCGAACCGGTCCCAGGGGATGTCCTGGTCCATGTTCCAGCGAACGGCTTCGAGTTGCTTGAAAAGTTCGGGATAGATCATCGGCGCCCTTGCAAGGGCGGGAGTGTAGTCGCCGACGATGACCCGGCGGCGATCTTCCGGTATCCCCACCCCCGGCCGCACCCGCCGGTTCGCCGCCGGGGCCTGGGTGGAACCGGCCGGGATGGCCGTCCCGGCCGCGAGTTTTCGGAATCGGCAGGGAACTCTCGGCCCAGGCCGGCGTCATACACGTTCGATGCGGCGCCTGCTGCTTCCGGGAGAGACGGGAGCCTCCCCGGGCGACACGTCGAACCGGTTTTCGTCGCGGAGCCGGCCGGCCTTGCCGGCTGAAATCCTCGGGGGGTTCTCCTCCTCCCTCCCTCCTCCCTCGTTCCCCCGGGGGCGCTCCAGCGACACTTGTACAAGGCCCGGCCGCCCGGAGCGGCCGGAGCGCCTTGCGCCCCCTCCACAGGTCCCGGCCCAGCCAGAGGCTTCCGGCCGGGCCGGCCCGAGCGAGGCCGGGCGGCCTAGCGCAGCCAGCCCTTGCGGCGGAAATAGATGAACGGCGCGGCCACCGAGGCGATCATCATCGCGATCGCGAACGGATAGCCGAACGACCAGTCGAGCTCGGGCATGGCCTTGAAGTTCATGCCGTAGATGCTGGCGATCAGGGTCGGCGGCAGCAACGCGACGCTCGCCACCGAGAAGATCTTGATGATCTTGTTCTGGTTGATGTTGATGAAGCCGACGGTGGCGTTCATCAGGAAGTTGATCTTGTCGAAGATGAAGGTCGAGTGGCTGTCGAGCGAATCGATGTCGCGCAGGATCTGCCGCGCCTCCTCGAACTGCTCGGCGTTGAGCATGCGGCTGCGCATCATGAAGCTGACCGCGCGCCGCGTGTCCATGACGTTGCGCCGTACCCGCCCGTTGAGATCTTCCTCCCGGGCGATCGCCGATAGCGCCTCGCCCGCCGCCTGGTCGTTGACGTCCTGGCGCAGGACGCTTGCGCTCACCGCCTCGAGATGGTCGTAGATGCCTTCGAGGGTGTCGGCGGAGTACTCGGCGTCGGCGTCGTAGAGCTTGAGCAGCACATCCTTGGCGTCGCCGATCAGCGCCGGGATGCGCCGCGCCCGCAGGCGCAGCAGCCGGAACACCGGCAGGTCCTCGGCGTGCACCGAGAACAGGATGTTGCGGAACAGGATGAAGGCGACGCGAACGTTGCGCGGCGTCTCGCCGTCGTCGATCAGGAAGTCGGAGCGGATGTGCAGCTCGCCGTTGTCTTCCTCGTAGAAGCGGGCCGATTCCTCGAGGTCGTCGTCGACCGCGTCGCTCGGGATCGTGAGGCCGAAGTGCTCGACGATCCAGCC
>DATCGH010000074.1:0-2712 GCA_036509055.1 Caldimonas sp. | reverse complement strand
GCTGTGGTCGACCTCGATGTAGTCCGGCACGTCGCGCTCGGCGAGCGCCTTGGCCTCGAGCACCAGCGCGAGCTCGCGCGACGCATCCTTCACTTCGACGAGTTCGCCGACCTTGAGCCGATAGCTCGGGATGGTGACGCGGCGGCCGTTCACCTTGATGTGGCCGTGGTTGATGAACTGGCGCGCGGCGAACACCGTCGGCACGAACTTGGCGCGGTAGATCATGGCGTCGAGCCGGCGCTCCAGCAGGCCGACCATGTTGGCACCCGAGTCGCCCTTCAGGCGGATCGCTTCGTCGTAGATGCTGCGGAACTGGCGCTCGGAAATGTTGGCATAGTAGCCGCGCAGCTTCTGCTTTGCCTTCAACTGCACGCCGAAGTCGGAGAGCTTGCCCTTGCGGCGCTGGCCGTGCTGGCCGGGGCCGTATTCGCGGCGGTTCACGGGGCTCTTCGGGCGGCCCCAGATGTTTTCGCCCATGCGGCGGTCGATCTTATACTTGGCTTCAGCGCGCTTAGTCATTCGCGTCCTCAACTTGTTGAATTTGCTTGTATTTCGAGGAAACGCGCCCTCCTGCTGCTCCGGGTTCGCCGGGGCCGACAGGTCCTGCACCAAAGCGGAAGGTACGGACCACGGGTCGCGAAACGCCGCGCGGGCAAAAACCGGCGCGGCGCGTGCGTTCTAGGGGTAAAGGGTCGGGGTGTCAAACCGCCGGCAACGGCGCCGCGCTTGCCGGAGCGAGCCCGAAGCCCTGCAGCGCAGCGCTAAATCCCGCGCTCGCGACCTTGCCCGACGTGAAGATCGCCGGTGCCAGATCGTGGTGTTTCTCGCCGGTCGCAGGTCCAATCAGCTCGACGACCCGGCGTGCGACTGCGGGCGCGGGATCGATCCAGCGCACCGGCCATGGCGCGAGGCGCTCGAAGCTTTCCATCAGCAGCGGGTAGTGCGTGCACGCGAGGACCACGGTGTCGGTGCGCGCGCCGTCCTCGACGAAGCAGGGGGCGATCTCGGCGCGGATTGCCGCGTCGTCGACCGGTTCGCCTGCCAGCGACGCTTCTGCCAGTGCGGCGAGGCGGCCCGATCCGACCAGCGTCAAATCGCAACCCTCGCCGAAGTTGCGGATCAGCGCGTGGGTGTATTCGCGCGCGACGGTCGCTTCGGTGCCGAGCACGGAGACCAGCTTCGACTGCGATGCCGCGCAGGCCGGCTTGATCGCCGGCACGGTGCCGACGAAAGGCAGCGCGAAGCGCGCGCGCAGTGCCGGCAGCACCAGCGTCGAGGCGGTGTTGCAGGCGATGACGACGAGATCGGGACGATGCGCTGCGATGAGATCGGCCATCAGTCCGCCGACCCGTTCGACCAGCAGGGCTTCGGGAATCTTTCCGTAGGGAAACAACGCGTCGTCGGCGGCGTAGACGAAGCGCGCATCGGGGCGCGCCCGTGCGATCTCGCGGAAAACGGTCAGCCCGCCGACGCCGGAATCGAACACGAGAATTTTGGGAGCGGACATGTGGCGAGGCGTAATCGTCGGGCCGGTCAAAACCGGACGCAAGGTTGCGCGATAACCAGCCTCCGGAACAAGGCGCGGCGCCACGACCAGCCGCAGCCGTGTGTCGTGCGCTTGCCCGGTTCGCGGGGCCGGTCGATGTGCCGCCATGATCAGGTTCCCGTCCGGCCGGATTGTGGCCAACAGGGCTAAGCGAAGGGTTAATTGGGCGCCAACGCGTCGCACCTGGGCGGGCCGGAACGCCGCCCCACATGTCAAATCCGCAATGTTCGGAACCGGGTGGCGACGCATCGGTCGCCAGACAGGCAACCTAAAGACCAAGGAAACAGGCCATGACACTGAGAACCAAATTGCTTGGCGCCGGCGCGGCGTTGCTGCTCTCGACCGGCGCCGCCCTTGCGGTACCGGCAACCGCGCAGACCGACCTCAATGTGCGCTCCGGGCCGGGCACGCAATATCCGGTCGTCGGCTCCATTCAGGGCGGCGAGACCGTGGACGTCGGACGCTGCACCGGTAGCTGGTGCCGGGTGAGCTTCGGCGGCGGCTCGGGCTTCGCGAGCCGCAGTCATCTCGCGATGGGCGGTCGAGCCCGCGGTCCGGTGGTTGCCGCGGCGCCGTACGTCTATGACGAACCGGACTACGACTATGGCTACTACGATTACGGCTACGCCTATGGGCCGTCGGCGTACTTCTATGCCAACCCGCGCTTCCGGCATCGGCATGGCTGGCAGGGCCGGCCGGGCTGGAACGGCGGCGGCAACTGGGCAGGTCGGCCTGGTGGCTGGGCCGGACGGCCGGGTGGCACGCCGCCGGTGGTCGGCGGGCAAAACCGCACCGGCTTCGCCGGACCTCCCGCGAACTGGCAGCGCCCCGGCACCGGGATCGGCGTCGGCGGCGGTGCACGTGTCGGCGGTAGCGGCTTCAGCGGTGGTGCTCCGGCGGTCGCGGCTCCTGCCGCGCCGGCTGGCGGCGGTGGCGGAGCGCAGCCCGGTTTCGCCGGATCGATCGTGCGCGGCGGGCGCTAGGTCTTTACGCGCGCTCTGGAAAGGGCCGGCCAACGCCGGCCCTTTTTCTTTCTCGTCCTCGCGACGCCGGACGGAAAACCGGCGCCCACTTTTCCTGGCGTCGCTTCGATTCAGGCGCCGAACACGCGTTTGAAGATCGTGTCGACGTGTTTCAGATGGAAGCCGAGGTCGAAGTTCGTCTCG
>DATCGH010000073.1:0-11767 GCA_036509055.1 Caldimonas sp. | reverse complement strand
GCTGGCTACCCGCGGTCGCCTGTGCCTGCATGCGCCCTGCCGGCGCTGCCGACGCCGAAAGACCCGAGTCGGGCTGCTCCGGTCCCGTGCCGGCGTTCCAGCAATAGCCGGTTCCGGTCAGGTCCTCGAGCACACCGTCGGCGTTGCTGTCGACCAGGCATTTCGGCTTCGGTCGTCCCGGCGGTCCGAACGGAGGGGTGAGAAACTTATCGGAGTTCCACCAGCTGAAGTGGGTCACTTCGGCGCGCAAGGTGAAGCCGCTCGGCGAGGTCGCGGACGCGACGACGGTGCCGTTGCCTTCCTCGACCCAGCCTCCGGTGGACTCGTCGAGAGACCACAACGGCGTCGCGTCGCCCGCCTTCACCGGGCTGCCGTCGCGATGCCTGCCGATGTACGAGGGAATCTCAATGGTGGCGCTGCGCCCCGGTGCGAGCTGCACCGGTCGGCCTGCCGCCGAGAGGGCGAATTCCACCGTGCCGTAGCTGAGGATGATGCCGCTCGTGCCATCGGTCCGCAGGCCCTCGAAGCGGCCGGGAAAGGAACGCACGTCGGCGGCGACGTCAATCGGCGTCATCGTGACCTGCACCGGGCCGCTTACGGGCGCGCCGGCAGCATCGACGATGGAGCCGGCAGCGAAGACGACGCTCGCGCCGTCCTTGCCGGCGAGCGTGCCGCCGGCCGCGGCGTCGGCCAGCGTCAGCTCCGGCTCGCGCGGTGCCATCGTCGTTTCGAGGTAGCCGCTCTCGGCGCCTGGCGGCAAGGAGAGCGTCTTGATTTGGTCGGCGTAGCCGCCCTTGCTCAACCTGAGGATGCTGGCGATGCCGCGCGGCGTGGCGAGCGTCGCCCGCCCGTCGGCGCCGGTGCTGGCACGGGCCGCACTGTCGGCGTTTGCGACCGTGACGTCGGGGAGCGGCGCTCCGGACCGGTCGCGGACGACGATCGTCGTGTCGACGTTGCCGGTCGACACGGGACCCGGGGTGACAGCTAGCGTGCGCGACGCGCTGGTCACGCCGCCGCGGCCGTCGGCCACGGTCAGACGCACCGTGTACGTTCCCGGGGTCGTGAAGGCCTGGGCGATCTGCTTGCCGCCGCCGCGCCTGGCGCCACCGTTGCTGCTGAACTCCCAGCTATAGGTCAGCGTGTCGCCGTCGGCGTCGCTCGAGGCTGCGGCATCGAAGCGGGCGGCGCTGCCGGCGGCGATGCTGTCCGGCGCGCTGAAGGCGGCGACCGGATCGGCATTGCCCGCGGGCGGCGTCATCGCGTCGCCGCCACCGCCGCCGCCGCATGCGCTCAGCAGGGCCAGCAATGCCATGCCGGCGAGGGCACGGCGCAGGGCGGGACGATGGGACTGGGGAATGGTCACCATGAAGCTCTCCTCGATCGATCGCGTTTCTCAGCGCAGTCCGCCTTCGTCGTCTCGCGGTCCGGCGATGTCCGCCAGGTGGCGCAGCAACTCGAGCGGCGTCGTGAACACGGTGCGCGCGCCGTCCTGCCCCCACAGCTCGGCCTGCCAGGGCTGGCCGGCACCGGCCGGCCGCACGAGCAGCGAGAAAGTGAGCGGTTCGACGACGTTCGGCGAGTCCATGCCCGATACCCTAGGGATCGCGCCGTTGCAAACGCGTCCCAAACGGCGTCCCCCCGCGCCCGAGGGGGGCGCGGTCAGCCCGGAGCGCTCAGCCAGCGCGCATGACGCCGCGCGAAGATGGCCCGCTCGCGCGGATGGCGCGAAAGGCTAGCGTGCAGACGGGTCGCCAGTTCGTGCCCGCGCGCGCGCCAGGCAGCGGCCGGACAGGCATCGAGGCGGCCGGCATCGGCCAGGGCGCCGAGCAGCTCCAGCGCATTGAGCGGCGGCACCTTGCCGCTGTCGAGCTCGGCGAACGCGTCCTCGACCTCGGACTCGGCGACGCCGCCTTGCGCGTGTCGCCAGGCGATGGCCGCAGCCAGCATCAGCGACCAGACCTCCGCGGTCGCGCCCGATCGCGAGACCCGGATCGCGTCCTCGTCGAAGCCGGGCCTGCCGCCGGCGCGACGCAGCCGCAGCTCGAGCGTCTTCAGGTACGAGACCTCGTCGGGCGAGGTGTCGCCAAGGCCGCTTCGTCCGGCTTCGAGAGCGTCGGTCGCGGCGCCGAGGTCGCCGCGCAGCAGGGCCAGCCAGCCCACCTTCGCATGGGTCTGCACCGCCAGGCGCTTGATCTCGCTGGCGGCGGTCGCGGCCCGCGCCCGCTCGACCAGCGGCGCCGCGGTCGCCGCGTCGCCGAGCAGAAGCGGCAGGTCGGCGGCCACCAGCCAGCCGGAGCACTGGCGATGGACGTCGCCGGCGCCTTCGGTCTGGCGCACCAGGTCGGGCCAGGCGTCGAGGGCGCCGCCGATGTCGCCGGCGATGCAGCGGCAGACGTGGCGGGCCTCGATGAATGCCTGGGCCTCGTTCGGGCTGGCGAAGAGCGGCGAGAGCGCGAGGCCCTCGTCGACCAGGCGCATCGCCTGTTCGTAGTCGCCGATCTGATGCAGCGCCGGGATCAGGTTGAGGATCGCCGAACGCTCGAGGTGCACGAGGCCGACTTCGGCGGCGATCGCCCGGGCCCGGGTCAGCGCCGCTGCGGCCGCGTCCGGCCGGCCGAGATGCAACTCGGCCATGCCGACGAGCGTGTGCGCCCGCGACAGGCCGACGGCATGGCCGGCACGATCGAGCACGGCGATCGCCTCGCGCGCCTGATCGCCCGCGAGCTCGGTGTGGCCACGCAGAAGGAGGCTGCGCGCCAGGAGTTCGATCACCAGGCCACGCTCGTCGTCGTTGTCGGCGTCGAAAGCGGCGAGGGCGCGCCGCCAGTCTTCCTCGGCCTCGGCGAGGCGCCCGCTGACACGCCGGCACCGGCCGCGCGTGACCCACAGCCGGGCGCGGTCTTCATCGGCCAGCCGCGGCTCCTCGAGCAGTCGGCCGAACTCGGCCTCGAGGCTTCCGGGGGTGGCCGATAACGCCGCGAGGACGCCGCGTTCCTGCATCACGGCGACCTGCAGCGGCATCGAGTCGGCAGCGTCGAGCAACCGGGTCGCAGCGGCAAGTGCGGCCTCGGCGCCCGCACGGTCAGCACGCTCGCGCAGCGTCGCGGCGCGGGCGAGATGGGCGGCGATCGCCTGTGCCGGCGAGGGATCGAGCGCCAGCACCCGCTCCGCCTCGACGAGGACGTCAGCCAGGGCGAAGCGGCGGCGTGCCGCATCGAGCGCCAGCAGGCGCCAGCGACACGCCGCGGCGCGGTCCCCACCGCGCTCGGCATGCTCGGCGATGCGCGCGGCCGGCGCGCCGCGCTGCGTCAGCGGCCCGACCAGGGCGCGGTGCACAAGCGCCCGCCGCTCCGGCGCCATAGCCGCCTGCAGTGTCTGCGCCACCAGGTCGTGCTCGAAGCGGAACAGGCCGCCTGCGGCATCGCGCCGGCGCACCAGGCGCGCCGCCAGCGCCGCCTCGAGTGCGCGCAGCGCTTCCCATTCGCCGAGCGCCGAGGCGCTGGTCGCCAGGGGCAGGTCGAAGTCGTCGCCGATCAGGCTCGCCGCCTCGAGCAGCCGCTGCGCCGCCTCGCCCAGGCCGCGCACGCGGGCGGCGAGCGCGGCGTGCACGGAGGGCGGAATCGGCAGCTCGCGATAGTCCTCGGTGGCGTCGTCGAAAGGCGTCGCCCAGCGCCCGCCGGCGTCGACGCCGAGCACGCCGGTCTCGACCAGGTGGGCGAGGGTCTCGAAGGCGAACAGCGGATTGCCGCCGGTGGCGCGCCAGAGCCGGCGCGCGAAGCGCTCGCCGCGCGAGCTGCCGGAGAGAGCGCGCACCAGCTCGAGCATCGCCGCCTCGTCAAGCGGCTCGAGCGGGAGCCAAGCCGATCCGGGTGTGCCGAGCACGGCGGCAAGCGCGTCGGCGACTTCGCCGGGGGCCGCGCCCGGCCGCAGGCCGACGACGACCGGGCCCGGCTCCTGATCGCGCCACCAGCGCCACCAGAGGGCGCTCGCGGCGTCGACGAACTGCCAGTCGTCGAAGGCGGCAATACCGCTCGTGCCGCACCAGGTATGCCACGCCAGGCGTGCCGCCTCGTACAAGCGCAGGCGCTGCATGTCGGTGGGCGGCGCGTCGCCGGCCGGGCCGAGCTCGGGCAGAAGGCGCGCCAGCTCCGCCGCAGCCCACGCCGGCAATGCCGGGGCGTCGCCGGTCGGACGCACGTCGCGCAGCCAGCGGGCGAGTGCCGCGAACGGCACTTGCGCATCGCTGGCATGGGCCGCGTGGACCCGGCCGACGTGACCGCGCTCCACCAGCGCGGCGAGCAGGCGCGACTTGCCGACACCCGCGGCGGCCTCGACGGCGACCGAGCCGCCGGTGCCGAGCACGCGGGCGATGGCCGCGATCGCCGGCTCGCGGCCGACCAGCATGGGCCGCTCCGGCACCAGGGCGCGATAGAGGGCGGCGGCGACCGGAGGCGCGGCGGGCGCCACATTCGCGTGACTGGCGCGGATCGCTTCGGCCAGCGCCACGGTCTCGGGCAGGGGGCGCAGGCCGAGCTCGCGGCCGAGCGCTTTGCGGCAGCGCTCGAACGCGTCGAGCGCCGCCTCGCGTTCGCCCAGGCGCTGGTGCAGGCGCATGACGCGGCGGTAGTGCGCTTCCTGCAGGCTGTCGTCGGCGATCAGGCGATGCGCCTCGCGCAAGGCGCTGCGCAGGTCGCCGGCGTCGGCGAGCGCGTCGCAGCGCCGTTCGGCGACTTCGCGCCAGCGCTGCGCGAAGGTCTCGCGCCGGGCACCAAGCCAGTCTGCGAACGCCGGCGCCGCGGCCAGGTCGAAGCCGCGCAGCAGGCCGCCGGCGTAGAGATCGAGCACGCTTTCGGCGTCGTCCGCGGACAGGGCCGCAGCGAACGCCGCGAGGTCGCTCGCGACGCCGGGCGCGAGGGCGACCGACTCGGCATTGGCGGCAAAGGTGGCGTCGAGCCCCGCCTCCCGCATCCGGTGCAGCTCGCGGCGGAGGTTGCGGCGCGCGTCGGCGTCGCCCTGCTCGTCCCAGAGCAGGGCCGCGAGCCTGCTGCGCGGCGTCGGCCCGTCGACCGCGAGGATGGCGAGGCAGGCGATCGATCGCCGGTCGGGGAAGCGCAGCCTGCGACCGTCACCGGCCAGCAGAGCCGGCGTGCCGAACAGGTGGAGGGTGAGGTCGCTCACGAGCCAGGGCGAAGCACGGGCCGCCGCCCGCGCCGCATCATGGCACCAAGGCTAGACGACCTTCTCGTCGGGCGTGTGGATCTTCTTCATCGGCTCGTAGCGGCCGGAGGGCACGCACAGCGGCGCCAGCGCCGCCCCGGCGCCGTCCCATTGCGGATCGTCGATCGACTCGAACACCTGGCGAAGCTTTTCGCCCCAGCTGTTGCGGATCATCTGGAAATAGGGGTTCTTGTCGTCGATGCAGACGACCTGCGAGGTCTGCAGCGCGCCCGCCTCGTAGACGACGAGATCGAGCGGCAGGCCGACCGAGAGGTTGGACTTCATGGTCGAGTCCATCGACACCAGCGCGCACTTGGCGGCCTCGGCGAGCGGCGTCGAGGGCCGCATCATCCGGTCGAGCACCGGCTTGCCGTACTTGGATTCGCCGATCTGGAAGAAGCAGGTCTCGCGCGTCGCCTCGATGAAGTTGCCGGCCGAATAGACGAGGAACAGGCGCATCGACTCGCCGCCGATCTGGCCGCCGAGGATCAGCGAGGCGTTGAAGTCGAGGCCGGCCTTCTGCAGCGCCTCGCCGTCTTGGTCGTAGACGCTGCGCACCGCGGCGCCGAGCACGCGTGCCGCATCGAACATGCTCGTGGCATTCCAGATCGTGAGCGGCGGCTTGTCGCCGTTGTCGATCTCCTGGATCTGCAGGATCTCGCGCACCTGCTGCGAGATCGAGAGGTTGCCCGCCGAGAGCAGCACCATGAAGCGGTCGCCGGGTCGCTCATAGATCATCATCTTGCGGAAGGTGCTGATCTGGTCAACGCCGGCGTTGGTGCGGGAGTCGGACAGGAACACCAGGCCGGCGTCGAGCTTGACCGCTACGCAGTAGGTCATGGGTTGTCCTGGTTGGGCGTCTTCAGGGCCTTGAGCCGATAGAGCGCGTCAAGCGCCTCGCGAGGAGTGAGCATATCGGGGTCGAGTGCGCGCCACGCCGCCTCGAACGCCGAATCCTCCACGGCCGGGGCGGCGGCGACCGGCGTCGGCGCCGCCGCGAACAGGTCGCTCTGCGGCTGGCGGGCGACGCGCTCGGCTTCCAGGCTCTCCAGCGTCGCCCGTGCCTGGCGCAGCAGCGGTGCCGGCATGCCGGCGAGGCGCGCGACCTGCACGCCGTAGCTGCGGCTTGCCGGGCCGGGCTCGATCTCGTGCAGGAAGGCGATGCCGTCGCCGCTCTCGACCGCGGCGACATGGACGTTGATCGCCCGCTCGTGCCTGGCCGGAAAGTCGGTGAGCTCGAAGTAGTGGGTCGCGAACAGGGTGAAAGAGCGGTTGCGGTCGTGCAGCTGGTGGGCGATGGCGCCGGCCAGTGCCAGGCCGTCGAAGGTGGACGTGCCGCGGCCGATCTCGTCCATCAGCACCAGCGAATGCTCGGTCGCGGTGTGGACGATCGCCGCCGCCTCGGTCATCTCCACCATGAAGGTCGACTGCGCGTTCGCCAGGTCGTCGGCGGCGCCGATCCGGGTGTGGATGGCATCGAGGGGCCCCAGCCGGCAGGCCGAGGCCGGCACGAACGAGCCGATCGAGGCAAGCAGGCAGATCAGCGCCACCTGGCGCATGAAGGTGCTCTTGCCGCCCATGTTCGGGCCGGTGATGACCAGCATCCGCCGCTTGGCATCGAGCCGGCAGTCGTTCGGCATGAATGATTGCCCGCGCTCCTGCAAGCGCGCTTCGACGACCGGATGGCGGCCGCGCTCGATCTCGATGCACGGCTCGCGCACGAACTGCGGTCGGCACCAGTCCGAGCGCTTGGCGCACTCGGCGAGCGCCGCCAGGGCATCGAGCGTCGCCAGGGCGCGCGCCACTGCCGAGAGCGGCTCGATCTGCGCGGCGAGCGCATCGAGCAGGGCGTCGTAGAGGAACTTCTCGCGCGCCAGCGAGCGCTCGCCGGCCGAGAGCGCCTTGTCCTCGAAGGCCTTGAGCTCAGGCGTGATGAAGCGCTCGGCGTTCTTCATCGTCTGCCGGCGCCGGTAGTCGGCCGGCACCTTGCTCGCCTGGCCCTGCGAGACTTCGATGAAGAAGCCGTGCACCCGGTTGAACTGGACGCGCAGGTTCGCAATGCCGCTGCGCTGGCGCTCGCGCGCCTCGAGCTCGAGCAGGAAGGCGTCGCTGCCGCGGCCGATGGCGCGCAGTTCGTCGAGCTCGGCGTCGTGGCCGGCGGCGATCACGCCGCCGTCGCGCAGGAGGGCCGCCGGCTCCTGCGCCAGCGCCGTCTTCAGCAGGGCGAGGATCGAATCGGGCGGCGACAGCGCCTGCGCGCACATCGAGAGCAGGAGCGCGCCATTGCCGGGGATGGCGGCGCGCACCTTCGGCAAGGCCTGCAGCGTGGCGCGCAAGCCGGCGAGCTCGCGTGGCCGGACCTGGCGCAGGGCGATCCGGGCGGTGATCCGCTCGACGTCGGCGAGGTGGCGCAGCGAGCCGCGCAGGGCGTCGAGACCGGTGTCGTGCAGTGCGGCGATCGCTTCGTGGCGCTGGCTCGCGACCTGCCGCTCGCGCCGCGGCTGGGTCAGCCAGAGGCGCAACGCCCGGCTGCCCATGCCGGTGGCGCAGCCGTCGAGGGTCGAGAGCAGCGTGGGCGCGTCCTGGCCGCGCAGGGTTTTGGTGAGCTCGAGATTGCGATGGGTGGTCGGCGGCAGGTCGATCAGCTCGCTGGCGCGCTGCACCGTCAGCCGCTGCACGTGGGCGAGCGCCCGGCCCTGGGTGTGCTCGGCGTAGCTCAGCAGCGCCGCGGCGGCGGCGTGTGCCGCGGCCAGCCCCTCGGCGGCGAAGCCGGCGAGCGAGGCGACGCGCAGTTGCGCCAGGAGCTTGCGGCTGCCAAGGCCTGAGTCGAACTGCCATTCGGGGCGGCGGGTGATGGTCGTCGCCCCGGGTTCGAAGCTGCCCTCGGGCAGATCGGCGGCGACCAGCACCTCGGCGGGTGCGAGCCGCGCGATCCAGCCGGCCAGTTCGTCGGCGCCGCATTCCGAAAGGCCGATCTCGCCGTTCGACAGGGCGGTCCAGGCGAGACCGAACTGCTGCTTCGGGCCGCGCGCCACTGCGAGCAGCAGCGCATCGCTGCGATCGGCAAGGAGGTCGCTCTCGGTCAGGGTGCCCGGGGTGACGATGCGCACCACCTTGCGTTCGACCGGACCTTTGGTCGCGCCGACCTCGCCGACCTGCTCGCAGATCGCCACCGACTCGCCCAGCTTCACCAGCTTGGCGAGGTAGGCTTCGACCGCGTGCACCGGCACACCGCACATCGGGATCGGCTGGCCGTTGCTCGCGCCGCGGGCGGTGAGGGTGATGTCGAGGAGCCTCGCGGCCCTTTTCGCGTCGTCGAGGAAGAGCTCGTAGAAGTCGCCCATCCGGTAGAAGAGGAGCGTTTCCGGGTGATCGGCCTTGATGCCCAGGTACTGGGTCATCATCGGCGTCGGGCCGGCCGCTGCGGCTTCCTTCATCGACCCGTCGCGACCCGATTTGTCCTAGGAGCCCGTCGCGGCGCCGTCGCGGGGTTGCGCCAGGGTGGAGTAGGGCGTGAGCACCTGCACCAGCTGGCCGTAGATCTTCGGGCAGCCGGCCACCACCTCGCGCCGATGCAGGAAGTCGGCCTCGCCGGTGAAATTGCCGACCAGGCCGCCGGCCTCGGTGACGATCAGCGAGCCGGCGGCGACGTCCCAGGGCGAGAGGCCCGTCTCGAAGAAGCCGTCGTACCAGCCCGCGGCGACATAGCAGAGGTCGAGCGCGGCGGCGCCGGGACGGCGCACGCCGGCGCAGCTCTTCATCACCAGCTCCAGCACCTTCAGGTAGTGCGCCAGGTCGTCGCCCTTGCGGAACGGGAAGCCGGTGCCGATCAGGGCATCGGCCATGCGCGTGCGCTTAGAGACGCGCAGCCGCTTGTCGTTGAGGAAGGCCCCGCGGCCCTTGGTGGCGTAGAACAGGTCGTTGCGCGCCGGGTCGTAGACCACTGCCTGCTGCATCTGGCCGCGAAAGGCCAGGCCGATCGAGACCGCGTAGGTCGGCAAGCCGTGGATGAAGTTGGTGGTGCCGTCGAGCGGGTCGATGATCCAGACGTAGTCGCTGTCCTTGGCGCCGCGGGTCGAGCCCGATTCCTCGGCGAGGATGCCGTGGCCGGGATAGGCGCCGAGCAGCACGTCGATGACCGCGGCTTCGGCGGCGTGGTCGACCTCGGTCACGAAATCGTTCGACGACTTGGTGCTGATCTGCAGCCGGTCGAGATCGAGCGATGCCCGGTTGATGATCGCCCCGGCGGCGCGCGCCGCCTTGACGGCGATGTTGAGCATGGGGTGCAGCGCTTGCGACATGGCTTGGGATTGTTGGAAGGCGGGCACGCGCCGGAGGCGGGCCGCCGCAGCGCGGCTGCAAAATGGACAGTCCCAATTTTAGCGGTCGAGAGAGATGACCCCCGATCCGACCCGCTTCGTCCTCGTCGGCACCAGCCACGCCGGCAACGTCGGCGCGGCGGCGCGGGCGATCAAGGTGATGGGCTTTTCCGAGCTCGTGCTGGTGGCGCCGCGCTGGGCCGATGTGCTGCAGCGCGAGGAAGCGATCGCGATGGCCAGTGGCGCGACCGACGTGCTCGCAGGCGCCCGCGTCGTCGCGACCCTGAGCGAGGCGCTCGCCGGCGTCACCTGGGTCGGGGCGACGGCGATGACGCCGCGCGACTTCGGCCCGCCGACCTTTGCGCCGCGCGAGGCCTTCCCCGACCTGGTCGACAGCGGCCATCGGGTCGCATTCGTGTTCGGCTCGGAGCGCTTCGGTCTGTCGAACGACGACCTCTACACCTGCCACGCCTGCCTGTCGATTCCGACCGATCCGCGCTACGGCTCGCTCAACCTCGCCCAGGCAGTGCAACTCATCGCCTACGACTGGCGCCAGGCGCTGGGCGGCTTTCCGGTCGAGGCACGGGCCGATGCCGGCGTCCTGGCCGACGCGGTCGCGGTGCGCGGTCTGGTCGCGCACTGGCAGCAGGCGCTGACGGCGATCGGCTTTCTCGACCCTGCCGCGCCGAGAAAGCTGGTCTCGCGCCTGCACCGGCTCGCCAATCGCGCCGCACTGACCGTGGAAGAGGTCCAGATCCTGCGCGGCATCGCCCGAGCAATGGAAGAGCGATCCCGATAAACTGGCCGCTCGAGTCACCCTCGGAATTCGTATGTTCCAGCGCCTGCGCGAAGACATCGCCTGCATCCGTGAACGCGATCCGGCCGCCCGGTCGTCGTGGGAGGTGCTGACGTGTTACCCCGGCCTGCATGCGATCGTCCTGCATCGCCAGGCCGCCTGGTGGCTGCGCCACGGTTTTCACTGGATGGCGCGCTGGGTCTCGCACGTCGCCCGCTTCGTCACCGGCATCGAGATCCATCCGGGCGCGAAGATCGGCCGGCGCGTCTTCATCGACCACGGCATGGGCGTGGTCGTCGGCGAGACCGCGGAGATCGGCGACGACTGCACCATCTACCAGGGGGTGACGCTCGGCGGCACCTCGCTGACCCGCGGTGCCAAGCGTCATCCGACGCTCGGCCGCGGCGTCATCGTCGGCGCCAACTCGCAGGTGCTGGGCGGCTTCACCGTCGGCGACAACGCCCGGGTCGGCTCGAACGCGGTGGTGCTGAAGCCGGTGCCGCCCGGGGCGACGGCGGTCGGCAACCCGGCCCGCATCATCCAGGCCGAGGCCGACGCGACGCGCGAGGCGACCGCTGCCAAGATGGGCTTCTCGGCCTACGGCCTGACGCAGGGCGACGATCCGGTGTCGCAGGCGATGAAGGGTCTGATCGACAACGCTTCGGGGCACGAGCACCAGATCGCCCTGCTCTGGCAGGCGATCGAGAAGCTCTCGGCCCGCTCGCGCGAGCTGCCGAGCGAGGACTGCGTGCCCGGCGAGGCGCACACCACCGAGACCTTCGACGCCGAGAGACTGACCCGGCTGGTGAAGTAAGGCGTTGCGCCGGCGCCGGTCAGGCCGGCCGGGCGCGGATCGCCGACTTCGGCCGGAAGGCCTTGCACAGCGCCTCGTCGGTCTCGAGGTAGGGGCCGCCGATCAGGTCGATGCAGTAGGGCACCGCGGCAAAGATGCCGGGCACCGGCGGCGCGGCATCGCGCATGCCTTCCAGCGTCTCGGCGATCGCTTTCGGCTGGCCCGGCAGGTTGATCACCAGCGCCTTGCCGCGGATCACCGCGACCTGGCGCGACAGGATCGCGGTCGGCACGAACGCCAGGCCGATGCGGCGCATCTGCTCGCCGAAGCCGGGCATCTCCTTGGTGGCGACGGCCAGCGTCGCCTCGGGCGTGACGTCGCGCGGCGCCGGACCGGTGCCACCGGTCGTCAGCACCAGGTCGCAGCGCGCCTGGTCGACGAGCTCGCAAAGGGTCGCCGAGATCGTCGGCTGGTCGTCCGGGATGAGGCGCGTCTCCCAGGCGATCGGATTGCGCAACGCCCGGCCCAGCCAGTCGCGCAGCGCCGGGATGCCCTTGTCCTCGTAGACGCCCGCCGACGCGCGATCGCTGACCGAGACCAGGCCGATCCGGACCGGCTCGTACGCCGGCGACGACGTTTCGT
>DATCGH010000072.1:0-2285 GCA_036509055.1 Caldimonas sp. | reverse complement strand
GATGCCGCTGCCACGGCAGGCGCGCACGACACGGTGCTCGTGCCGTTGCTGGCCGCGCTGCCGCTGAAGCAGGCCGTCGCGCTCGCCGCCGAGATCTCGGCGGCGCCGCGCAACCTGCTCTATGCGCGCGCGCTCGCGCTGAAGGACGCGGCGGCGTCCGGGGACGACGCGGCGACCTAGGAGTCTGGGCGGCAGAAGGGAAGTCCCTGACTGCGGTTGACAGATGGGGCACGTTTGGCGGCCATGGCTGCGAACTACCTTCCCTACGAGCCCGAGCAGATGCTGCTGCTGCCCGAGGCGATCCAGGACTGGCTGCCCGAGGGGCACCTGGCGCACTTCATCGGCGACACGGTGGACACGCTCGATCTGAGCGCGTTCCACGCCCGCTACGACAAGGACGGGCCGCGCAACCAGCCGTTTCACCCGGCGATGATGGTCAAGGTGCTGGTCTACGGCTATGCCACGGGAGTGTTCAGCTCGCGCAAGGTCGCCAGGAAGCTGCACGAGGACGTGGCCTTTCGGGTGCTGGCGGCGGGCAACTTCCCGGCCCACCGCACGCTCCGCGAGTTCCGCGCCTTGCATCTGAAGGAGCTCTCGGAGCTGTTCGTGCAGGTCGTACGCCTGGCGCGCGAGATGGGCCTGGTCAAGCTGGGCACGATCGCGGTCGACGGCACCAAGCTCAAGGCCAACGCGAGCCGCCACAAGGCGATGAGCTACGGCCACATGCTCAAGGCCGAGGCCGAGCTGAAGGCGCAGATCGACGCCCTCCTCAAGCGCGCGCAGCAGGCCGACGAGGCCGAGAAGAACGAGCCGGAGTTGGACATCCCGACCGAGATCGCGCGCCGCCAGGACCGGCTCGATGCCATCGCCGCGGCACGCGCCCGGCTGGAGCAACGCCAGCGCGACGCGGACCTCCAACGCGGGCGCAGCGACGACGACGACCAGAAGCCCCGCGGCCCCGACGGCAAGCCCAAGGGCGGCCGCTACAAGCGGCCCTTCGGCGTGCCCAAGGACAAGGATCAGGACAACTTCACCGACCCCGACAGCCGCATCATGCCGCGCGCCGGCGGCGGCTTCGACGCCAGCTACAACGCCCAGACGGCGGTCGACGCGGCGGCGCACATCATCGTGGCGGCCGAGCTGATCAACAACGCCTCTGACGCGGGCGAGCTGCCGACGATGGTGGAGGCGGTCAAGGACGCGCTGGGCGCATATCCCGAACAGACGCTGGCAGATGCGGGCTACCGCAGCGAAGCCGTGTTCGCCACGCTCACCGGCTGCACGGACCTTGTCGTGGCCATCGGGCGCGAAGACAAGGAGCACCGAGCGATCAACGAAGCGTCGCTGCCGCTCACTGCGGCAATGGTGACGAAGATGAAGACGCAAGCGGCGCGCGAGGCCTACCGCCGACGCAAATGGTTGGCCGAGCCACCCAACGGCTGGATCAAGAACGTCTTGGGCTTCCGCCAGTTCAGCATGCGCGGCCTGCATCGCGTGCAAGCCGAGTGGAAACTCGTCTGCTTGGCGTTGAATCTGCGGCGGATGGCGACGATGCAGGTGGCATGAAGGCGCGCAACGCCACGCACGCGCCCCCGCGGGCTCGCCCCCTGCCCATCAGAACCTCTCGAAGCGCCCGGAGTTGCCCTCCGACGCCGCCAACCCCCTCAAGACATTCGAGTCGCCACCATCAGCCGGGCATCGAAGCGTCTGCCGCCCAGACTCCTAGCGCTGAGTGGCGAACTCTCGATCGGCGTCGAGCCATCGCCACCCGCCGGCAGCGAGGCCGTCGATGCGGACCGAGCCGAACGCGCTGCGCTCGAGCGCCTCGACCCGGTTGCCGACGGCCGCGATCATTCGCTTGACCTGGTGGTACTTGCCTTCGATCAGCGTCAGGCGCAGGGCGTGCTCGCCAGTCGCTTCGCACGCCGCGGCGCGGACAGTCTCGTTGTCGTCGTGCAGCAGCACGCCGGCGCACAGTCGGTCGACCTGGCCGGCATCGACCGCGTGCTTGCAGGTCACCTCGTAGACCTTGGCGACGTGATGCTTCGGTGAGGTCAGGCGATGCACGAGCGTGCCGTCGTCGGTGAACAGGAGGACGCCGGTCGTGTCCTCGTCGAGCCGGCCGATCGCCTGCACGCCGCGCTGGCGCAGCGGCGCCGGCAGCAGCGAATAGACGCTGGCGTGGTGGCGGGGCTTCTGCGAGCATTCGTAGCCGGCCGGCTTGTGCATGACGATGAGGGCGCGCTGTCGGTACGGCCAGCGCGGCCCGCCGCGGACCCGGAACC
>DATCGH010000071.1:0-3439 GCA_036509055.1 Caldimonas sp. | reverse complement strand
ATTCGAGCCGGGTGCTGTTGCGCGGCATGGTGACGAACACCTTGCCGTCGCTGTGGCCGAGCGAGACCCACATGTCGGGCGCGTACAGCACCGATCGCATCAGCACCTCGAAGTACTCGGGCTCGAGGGCGGCGACGGCGGCGCCGGCGAAGGCGCCGTTCGGGGCGACGATCGCCCGGCCGAAGACGATCGTGTAGTTGTCGAGCGAGGTCTTGTAGGGCAAGGCGACGTGCAGCGTGGCGGGGCTTTGCGCGGCTTTGGGTGCCCGGAAGTAGTCGCGGTCGGCGAAGTCGCGGCCGAGCAGGGCGTCGACGCTGGTCGCGACGACCGTGCCGTCGGCGTCGAGCACGACCATCGAGCGCACGCCCGGAATGGCGTCGCTCAGCACCTTGAGCCGCGACGAGAGCAGGGTCGAGGTCTGGTGCGGCGGCATGGCGATGTAGTCGTCGCGCACGCTCGCCAGCGCGCGATTGATGCCGTCGAGCTGCTGGCCGACGTTCTCGCCGATGACGCGGGCCTGGGCATGGAGCCGGTCCCGCTCGGTGCTGTCGGTGGCCCGGTGGGTCTTGAGCAGGGCGTAGCCGATGATCGCGCCGACGATCAGGAGGGCGATCGCCATGGCGATCCGCTCGACCAGGAAGGTCGAGCCGGCCGCGGGCGCCGCCGGCGAGCGCGGCTCGGCCGGCTCGAGGCGCGAGTCGGCGAAGACGGTCGTCTCGAGCGCGGCGTTGACCGAGTCGGTGCTCATGGCAAAGGCGCGGGCCCCGGGGCCACCGCTGTTCTCGAAACGGGGGGCATAGAGGGGGTCTTCGGCAACGCCGCGGAGAAATGAAGCGCCGAGCGAGGGCCGATCGCACATCCGGAGGCCGGGCGCTTGCGCCGGTGGGGCTGGATGGAACTACAGTCCTCCATTCCGCAGCCCGCCCGACGCTTCGCCGACGCATGCCCGCCCTCGCTCCCGCCCGGCCGATCGGCCTCGATGCGCCGACCTTTTCCGGCCTCAACCCGGCGCAGCGCCGCGCGGTCGAGTACGGCGTCGGCAGCGGCGACCGGGCGCACGGGCCGTTGCTGGTGATCGCCGGCGCCGGCTCGGGCAAGACGCTGACCCTGGCGGCCCGGGTCGCCCGGCTGGTGCTCGCCGGTGCCGACCCGGCGCGAATCCTCATGCTGACCTTTTCCCGGCGGGCCGCGGTCGAGATGGAGCGCCGGGTCGGCCGGGTCCTGAACGAGGCCCTCGGCCTGGCGCCGGCGCGCGGCGCGACGCGCCTGGCATGGTGCGGCACCTTCCACGCGATCGGCGCCCGTCTGCTGCGCGCCCACGCTTCGGCGCTCGGCCTCGACCCCGCGTTCACGGTCGACGACCGGAGCGAGTCCGAGGACCTGATCCACGTCCTGCGCCAGCGCCTCGGCCTCGCGGCCTCGCGGCGCCGCTTTCCGCAGAAGGCGACCTGCCTGGCGATCTATTCCCGGGTGGTCAACGCGCAGTCCACCCTGGCCGAGGTGCTGCGTGACGCATTCCCCTGGTGCAGCGACGCGCACGACGAGCTCAAGCGGCTGTTCGCCGCCTACGTCGCCGAGAAGGAGGCGCAGCGCGTGCTCGACTTCGACGACCTGCTGGTCTGGTGGGCGGCGGCGCTCGCCGAGCCGACCGTGCGCGCGGCGATGGCGGCGCGCTTCGATCATGTGCTGGTCGACGAATATCAGGACACCAATCGCCTCCAGGCGGCGATCCTGCTCGGCCTCAAGCCCGACGGCCGCGGCCTCACCGTCGTCGGCGACGACGCCCAGTCGATCTATTCGTTCCGCGCTGCCGAGGTGCGCAACATCCTCGATTTCGCCGGCTGCTTCACGCCGCCGGCCGAGGTGGTCACGCTGGAGCGCAACTACCGCTCGACCGCGCCGCTGCTCGCCGCCTCGAACGCGGTCATCGCCCTGGCGGCGGAACGTCATGCCAAGGACCTGTGGAGCGACATGCCGGCGGTCGAGCCGCCGGCGATCGTCTGGGTCGCGGGCGAGAGCGAGCAGGCGACCTGGGTCGCCGACCGGACCCTGGCGCTACGCGAGACCGGGATCGCGCTGAAGAGCCAGGCGGTGCTGTTTCGCGCCTCCCAGCACAGCGCCGCGCTCGAGCTCGAGCTGGCGCGACGCAACATTCCCTTCGTCAAGTACGGCGGCCTGAAATTTCTCGAGGCGGCGCATGTCAAGGACGTGCTCGCGGTGCTGCGCTTCGCCGCCAATCCGCGCGGCGAGCGTGCCGCCTGGCGGGCGCTGCAGCTCGTGCCGGGCGTCGGCGCGGCGACGGCTGGCCGGCTGATCGCGCAGATGGCGGCGGCCGCCGACCCGGCGGCGGCGCTCGGGGCGTTCGTTCCGTCAGCGCCGGCCGCGCCGGCCTGGGCCGAGTTCGCCGCCCTGTTCGCGGCCCTGCGAGCGCCGTCCGCGGCTTGGCCGGACGACATCGCCGCGGTCGAGCGCTGGTACCGGCCGCAGCTCGAGCGGCTGCACGACGATGCTGCGCCCCGCGCCGCCGATGTCGCCCACCTGGTGCGCCTCGCCGCCGGCTACGTCTCGCGCGACCGTTTTCTGACCGAGCTCGCGCTCGACCCGCCCGCCGCCAGCAGCGACGAGTCCGGCCCGGGCTCGCTCGACGAGGACTACCTGATCCTCTCGACCATCCATTCGGCCAAGGGCCAGGAATGGAGCGCGGTCTCGGTGCTCAACGTCGTCGACGGCTGCATCCCCTCGGACATGGCCACCGGCTACGCCGCCGAGATCGAGGAGGAGCGCCGGCTGCTGTACGTGGCGATGACGCGCGCCCGGCATCACCTGCATTTGCTCGTGCCGCAGCGGTTCTACGTGACCCAGCAGTCGGCCTACGGCGACCGGCACCTGTACGCCGCGATCAGCCGCTTCCTGCCGGAGGCCGTCCGCGACCGGTTCGTGCACCTCGGACCCGATGCGGCCGAACCGGTCCCCGAGCCCGCGGCGCCGGTCATGGCGCCGGTCGACATCGCCGCCCGGGTGCGCGCCGCCTGGCGCTAGGCGCTTCGTCAAAAGGAAAGCGGCAGCATCGAACGGGCCGATGCTGCCGCTTGACGGGCCGCCGGCGTTTCGCCGATCGGTCCGACCTCTGCGCCGTCGTCAAATCTTGTCGACGGCGTCCTTGACCTTTTCCTTGGCGTCGCCGTAGTTCTTCTGCACCTTGCCGGCGGCCTTGTCGACCGTACCTTCGGCTTCGAGATCCGGGTTGCCGATGGCCTTGCCGGTGCTTTCCTTGATCTTGCCCTTGGCCTCTTCAACGCGGCCCTTGACTTGGTCCTTGTTCATGAAAAATCCTCTTGCTGAAACGGTTGCTGGAGTCGGCACGAAGCCGATGTCTGCATCGTCGCAGGAGGACTTTCTCCGGTCTGTCGGCGACCGCACGCCGAGGGCGTAGGACTTT
>DATCGH010000070.1:0-4667 GCA_036509055.1 Caldimonas sp. | reverse complement strand
ACCTGGCGCGCCTTGTAGGCGCTGCCGTCCGGGCCGGCGACGGTGTCGGCGTTGGCCAGGTTGGAGGCGACGACGTTGAGCCGCTGGCTCTGCGCGCTGGCGGCGCTGCCGGAGACGTTGAAGATCGAGAGCATGGTCATGACGCGGCTCCTTCTTATTGGCCGGTGATGGCCGAGAGTTGCGTCCGCACCGACGAATTGATGAAGCGCAGGGTCGCCTCGTACTTGATCGCGTTGTCGGCGAAGCTGGCCCGCTCGCGGTCCATGTCGACGGTGTTGCGGTCGAGGTTGGTCTGGCCGGCGGTGGCATAGAGCAGCTCGGCCCCGACCCGGCCGCCGCTCAAGCTGGCGCCGGCGCTGCCGATATGTCCTGCATGGGTGGTGGCGACGCTCTGCGCGCCGCCCAGCGAGCCGGTCGCGGCCTGCAGGGTCCGGGCGAAATTCATGTCGCGGGCCTGGTAGCCCGGCGTGTCGGCATTGGCGATGTTGCCCGCGATCAGGCGCTGCCGCTCCGAGCGCAGGTTGAGCGCCTGGGACTGGAAGTCGAGCGCGTCGGTGATTCGGTTGAGCATCGTGGCCTCGCATCGCCGCGTTCGCCACCGAGGGAGCCCGGAGGTGCTGCGACGTGAAGGCATTGTCTTGAGCGCCCGCGCCGACATAAGCGCGAACAGGGGCCGCTTTGCCGGCCATATCGGCGCCTTGCCGGCCGGTGCCGCGTCCTAAAGTGATGCCATGTTGTCGATCGTCCTGCTCTCGCCCCTCGCGCGCGTCGCCCCCGGTGCCGTCCTGGCCCGGCGACTGCTGCGCCTGGCGTGCTGGGCCGGTCTGGTGCTGTTCGGCCTGCTCGGCGTCGCCGCGCCGGTCGGGGCCGAAGGCGGCGCCGCGCTCGAGGCCTCGCTCCTCGACGATGTCCGCGCCCTGGCGCTCGGCAAGGCCGCCGAAAGCGGCGGCTCGCGGGTCGAGGTGACGATCGGCCAGCTCGATCCGCGGCTGCGCCTCGCGCCCTGCCAGAACATCGAGCCGTATCTGCCGCCGGGTGTGCGCCTCTGGGGCAAGGCCCGGATCGGCCTGCGCTGCAAGGCCGGGCCGACGCCCTGGAACGTCTATCTGCCGGTCACCGTCAAGGTGTTCGGCCGCGCCCTGATCGTGCCCGCCGGCGCCACCGCCGGCAGCGTCCTCGCCGAGACCGATCTGGCCGAGGCCGAGGTCGACCTGGCCGAGGAATTCACCGCCGCCCTGGTCGACCCGCGGCTGGCCGTCGGCCGAACGCTGGCGCAGAACCTCAAGCCCGGCCAGACCCTGCGCCAGACCCACATCAAGAGCCGGCAATGGTTCGTCGCCGGCGAGACCGTGCGGGTGGTCGCCACCGGCGCAGGCTTCGCGCTCGAGAGCGAGGCGCAGGCGCTCAGCAACGGCATCGAGGGCCAGCCGGCGCGGGTGCGCACCGAAAGCGGGCGTGTCCTGACCGGCCTGCCCTCCGGCGAGCGCCGGGTCGAGGTGGGGCTGTGAAACGGTCCCGCCCCGCGGGCGCCGAGGCGACGGCGCCTGCCTCAGAAACTCCTAAAGTCGCGGCCAGCGACGCCGATACTCCGTCCATGTTGATGGGAGCGCCCCCTGCCGGCGCCGATGGAGCACAGCAATGAAGATCGGTCATCCTGCGGACAAGCCCGCCGCCGCCGCGGCCGGTGCGCCGGCCGCCGCCGAGACGGCCAAGGCCGGCCAGGCGCAAGCCGCCGCCGCGACCGCCGGTGCCGCCGATCCGAGCGCGACCGTCGCCCTGTCCAGCACCGCCGCCACCCTGCTGTCGGGCGGCGCCTCGGGCGAGTTCGACGCCGACAAGGTGGCCCGCATGAGCGAAGCGATCGCCAGCGGCAACTTCAAGATCAACGCCGAGGCGATCGCCGACAAGCTGATCGCCAACGCCCAGGAGCTGCTGGTCAAGGTGAAAGCCTGATGACCGGCACCCCTGGCCCGACCGCCCCCGCCGATTCGCCCGAGCTCGAAGCCCGCCTCGCGGCGGTCGAGTCGCGTTTGTCGGCGCTCGGCAATGCCCTGCGCGCCCGCGATCCGGTGGCGATCGACCTGCAGGCTTCCGAGCTGCATCGTGCCCTCGCAGCCGCGGTGAGCCATTTCTCCGACGCGGCCAAGAACGGCCCGGTGCCGGCGGCCCTGCGCGAGCGCCTGGCGCAGGCCAGCGGTCAGGTCGTGGCCCAGCGCGAGTCGCTGGCCCGCGCCACCGCCGCGCTCGACCGCGCCCTCGACGTGCTGCTGCCGCGCGAAGGCGCCGGCCTCTATTCGATCTACGGTGCCGCCGACCGCGGCATGTACAAGAGCGGCGTGATCCGCGCCTAGGCGGCGCGGCCCCTCGCCGCGTCGACGCGCAGAGCGCGTCGGGCTCGCGCCTCAGGCGGTGCCCTTCTGGGTCGAGCCCAGCTCCTTCGCCATGCGCACGCTCGCTTCCCGGCCACCGTAGTAGCCGGGCAGCAGCTCCGACTGGCTGTAGCCGAGCCGGCTGTAGAAATTGCGCGCATCGACATTGGAAAAGCGCGCCTCGAGCGAGATCCGGGCGATGCCGGCAACCCGCGCCGAGGCCTCGAGCCAGTCGACGATCGTCCGGCCGACGCCGCAGCGGGCATGCCCCGGTCGGACCGCGAGCAGCAGCAGGTGCGCCTCGTCCTCGCCGTATTTCATGATGCCGAAGCCGGCCCGGTCGGCATTGCGGATGGCGACCACGACGTTGGAGTCCGGATGGCGCAGGCACCGCGTCACCCGCTCCTTGGTCCAGCTCCAGCCGAGGCCCTTCTCGATCAGGTCGCGCGACATCTCGGCGATCGCCAGCGCGTCGGCGCGGTTCGCGAAGCGGATCGACGTCGACGTCGGATCGGAAGACATGGGTGCGGGCGGAAGACTGTGGATTCAACCAGCTTAGAGCCTACCATCCTCGGCATGCCTCGCCTGATCGCCCATCTCGACATGGACGCGTTCTACGCGTCGGTCGAGTTGCTGCGCTATCCGGAGTTGCGCGGCCGGGCGGTGGTGATCGGCGGCGGCCGCGACGCGCAGCCGCGACTTCTGCCCGACGGCACGCGCAGCTTCTCGTCGCTGCGCCACTACGTCGGCCGGGGCGTCGTGACCACCAGCACCTACGAGGCGAGAAAGCTCGGCGTGTTCTCGGCGATGGGGATGATGAAGTCGGCGGCGCTCGCGCCCGACGCGGTGCTGCTGCCGGTCGACTTCGACGAGTACCGCAAGTACTCGCGCGCCTTCAAGGCCGCAGTGCGCGCCGTCGCGCCGATCGTCGAGGACCGCGGCATCGACGAGATCTACATCGACCTGAGCGAATTGCCGGGAGTGCACGAGGACCGCGGCCGGAGTATCGGCACGACGTTGAAGGCCGCGGTGCGCGAGGCCACCGGCCTGAGCTGCTCGATCGGCATCACGCCGAACAAGCTGCTGTCGAAGATCGCCTCCGAGCTCGACAAGCCCGACGGCCTGACCCTCCTGGATCACGCCGACATCCCGGCACGGATCTGGCCGCTGGCCGCGCGCAAGGTCAACGGCATCGGGCCGAAGGCGGCGGCGAAGCTGTCGGCGCTCGGCATCGAGACGATCGGCGACGTCGCCGCCGCCGAGCCGGCGTTCCTGATCGAGCACTTCGGCAAGAGCTTCGGCGCCTGGATGCATGCCGCCGCGCACGGCCGCGACGAGCGGCCGGTGGTGACCGCGAGCGAGCCCGAATCGATCAGCCGCGAGACCACCTTCGACCGCGACCTGCACGCGGTGCGCGACCGCGACGAGCTCGGTACGATATTCACCGACCTGTGCACGAAGCTCGCCGGCGACCTGTCGAGGAAAGGCTACGCGGCGAAGACCATCGGCATCAAGCTGCGCTTCGACGACTTCAGGATCGCCACGCGCGCCCTCACCCTGCCCGCGCACACCCTCGACGGCCGCGAGATCCGGCGGGCTGCCGGGCAGTGCCTGAAGCGCGTCGACCTCGGCCGGCGGCTGCGCCTGCTCGGCGTGCGCGCCTCGGCGCTGCGCAAGGTGAGCGAGCTCGTCGGCGGTGCGGCGACACCGGCACCGCTGCGGGCGCGTGAACCGAGCGTCCCGTACGACCCCGTGCTCCCCCTCTTCGACGCCACCCCGGAGCGGACGTAGCATCGCCGCATGAGCGCACCTGTCATCACCAACATCGAAGACCTGAGGGACCTCGCCAAGCGCCGCGTGCCGCGCATGTTCTACGACTACGCAGACTCGGGCTCGTGGACGGAGAGCACCTACCGCGCCAACGAGGCCGACTTCCAGAGGATCCGCCTGCGCCAGCGGGTCGCCGTCGACATCGAGAAGCGCAGCCTGGCGACGAAGATGATCGGCGTCGACGTCGCGATGCCGGTGGCGCTGGCGCCGATCGGCATGCTCGGCATGCAGCACGCCGACGGCGAAATCCTCGCCGCGCGCGCCGCCGAGGCCTTCGGCGTCCCGTTCACGCTCTCGACAATGAGCATCTGCTCGATCGAGGACGTCGCCGCCAACACGACCAAGCCGTTCTGGTTCCAGCTCTACGTGATGCGCGACCGCGACTTCATCGGCCGCCTGATCGACCGCGCCAAGGCGGCGAACTGCGGCGCGCTGGTGCTGACGCTCGACCTGCAGATCCTCGGCCAG
>DATCGH010000069.1:0-2860 GCA_036509055.1 Caldimonas sp. | reverse complement strand
GGCGTCTCGGTGAAGCCGTTGATGATCTTGCCGACGACGTAGGCGCCCTTGTTACGGAAGAACAGCGACGAGAGCACCTGGATCTGGAAATTGGCACGCAGCGGCCGGTCGCTGAGCTGCTCGCTCACCGCCCGCATCACCGAGCCGACGTCGCGCTCCAGGTCCTCGAACTCGCGCGCCAGCTGGAAGTTGTCGACGATCCGGTGCCAGGTCGCCGTCAGGGTGTCGGCGGTCGGGTAGTAGGCGCGGTAGGTCGGCTGCGCCGCCGGCTCGTTGTTCTCGATGTATTCGGTCGAGACCGCCGGGCGGATGAAGATGAAATCGTTGCGGAAGTAGCTGCGGTGCAGGATCTTGGTCGTGACCGAGTTGAAGAAGGTCTCGGCAAGCTCGGGCTGGTTGTGGTCGATGAGCAGGCCGATGTAGTGCAGCTTGACCTGCTGCCACACGTCCATCGGCAGCGCCGCGGCCTCGAACTCGCGCTGCAGCCGCTCGGCCGCCTCGTCGACCCGCTTGTCGTAGTACTCGATGCGCAGCGCCTGGGCCCGCTGCTGGCCGTGCCAGTCGGCCGCCTCGAAGCGCGCCTTGGCTTCGGAGCTGGCCTGGCGAAAGAGGCGGTAGTGGCGGTCGAAGCCCTCGAGCATCGCCTTGGCGATGGCAAAGGCGCGGGCGTCGGTCAAAGCCGCCGGAAAAGCCGGCGCGTTCATGCAGCGGCCGAGTACCGTTGCTGCACCCGCGCGACCGCCGCGGCGTACACCGTCTCCACGTCCTCCAGGTTGGTGACGGTGAAGCGCAGATCGTTGAGCAGGCCGTTCTGCAGGCCGTAGAACCAGCCGTGCACCACCAGCTCCTGGCCGCGGCCCCAGGCGTCGCGCACGACCGTGGTCTCGCAGACATGGCGCGCCTGCTCGATGACGTTGAGCTCGCCCAGCGCATCGACGCGCCGCGCCTCGTCGACCGCCGCGAGCAGCTCGGCGTGGCGGTTGTGCACGTCCTGCACGTAGCGCAGCCAGTTGTCGGCCAGGCCGACCCGCCGCCCGTCGAGCGCGGCGGCGACGCCGCCGCAGCGCGAATGGCCGACGACGATGATGTGCCGGACCTGCAGCACGTCGGCCGCGAACTGGATCACCGACAGGCAGTTGAGGTCGCCGTGGGCCACGACGTTGGCGACATTGCGGTGCACGAACAGCTCGCCGGGCAGGAGGTCGACCAGCTCGTTCGCCGGCACCCGGCTGTCGGCGCAGCCGATCCAGAGGTATTGCGGCGCCTGCTGGGCCAGGAGCTGGGTGAAGAAGCCGGGCGAGCGCTGCTCGGTCGCCTCGGCCCAGCGACGGTTGCGCTCGAACAGCTCGTCGAGCTGGGTCGTCATGTGGCGCTCCTCGTGCCGAGCAGGCGCCGCGCCTCATCCTCCTGCGCCGTCACTTCGGCGAGCGTCGCCTGCAGGTCGCCGAGGCGCTGCTCGAGCTGGGCGCGATGGCGCGCGAGCACGCCGAGAAAGCGGCGCAGCTGCGGCCCGGTGTCGCGCCGGGTCTCGTACATGTCGACCAGCTCCTTCACCTCGGCCAGCTTCAGGCCGAGCCGCTTGCCACGCAAGGTCAGGCGCAGCCGGGTCCGGTCGCGGGTGCTGTAGACGCGGTTCCTGCCGCTGCGCGCCGGCTCGAGCAGGCCGCAGTCCTCGTAGAAACGGATCGCCCGCGTGGTGATGCCGAATTCGCGCGCCAGCTCGCCGATCGTGAAGGTCGGTACCGGTGCGGAGGGGCGTTCGGGGCGCGGCAGAACGGCAGCAACGGGCATCGCGAATACACTCGGAGTTGACGTTTACGTAAAGTGTAAAGGCAAGATGAATTCGCTCGAAAGCCAGCTCGCCTATCCCTTCGGCGAGGCCCTGCCCGAGCGTGGCACGACGATCGAGGTGGCGCCCGGCGTGCACTGGCTGCGCATGGGCCTGCCGTTCCAGCTCGACCACATCAACCTCTGGCTGCTGCGCGACGAGCTCGAGGAGGACGGGGTCCTGCGCCAGGGCTGGACCATCGTCGACAGCGGCATCGACGATCCGGCGACGCGCGCCGCCTGGGAGAACGTCTTCGCGACCGTGCTCGGCGGCCTGCCGGTGCTGCGCGTGATCGTCACCCACATGCACCCCGACCACATCGGCTGTGCCCACTGGCTGTGCGAGCGCTGGAACGTGCGCCTGTGGATCAGCGCCACCGACTTCAACGTCGCCCGGCTCGCGAGCAGCGCCAGCGCCGGCTTCGGCGGGCCGCTCTCGGCCGCCTTCATGGCGCAGCACGGCCTGGCCGCGGATCCCGACGCCGTCCACAAGGTCGGCGCGCGCACCAACTACTACCGGAACCTGGTGCCGGCGCTGCCGTCCAGCTACCGGCGGCTGCAGGGCGGCGGCACGGTCGCGATCGGCAGTGGCGCCCGGCGCAGCCTCTGGACCTGCCACGCCGGCTTCGGCCATGCGCCCGAGCACATGGCGCTGCACGATGCGACCCACGGGGTGCTGATCAGCGGCGACATGGTGCTGCCCCGGATCTCGACCAACGTCAGCGTGATCGACGTCGAGCCCGAGGCCGATTCGCTGACGCTCTACCTCGATTCGATCGAGCGCATGCGCGCCATTCCCGCCGAGACCCTGGTGCTGCCCTCGCACGGCCGGCCGTTCAAGGGGCTGCACACGCGCATCGACCAGCTGCAGCAGCACCACGACGCGCGCTTCGTCGACGTGCTGGAAGCGCTCGCCGCCAAGGGCCCGCAGAGCGCCTTCGAGCTGGTGCCGGTGATCTTTCGCCGCCCGCTCGACCTGCACCAGATGACCTTCGCCATGGGCGAATCGATCGCCCACATGCACGCCCTCTGG
>DATCGH010000068.1:0-3238 GCA_036509055.1 Caldimonas sp. | reverse complement strand
CGGTCCTTGTCCTTCCTGTTGAAGGACTTGGGCCGGTAGACGTTGCCGTCCCATTCGCCGCCCTCGCGGGCGCGGCGGATCGCCTCCTCGGCGGCGCGACGGGCGCGACGCCGACTCGCGTTCCAGGTGAACAGACCCTGGATCCGGGCGCTTGCCGTGCGGCTCCAGCGGGCGATGGCGCGGTCGAACCGGTGCCGCCGGCGCTCGCCAAGGACCAGCCGCAGCAGCAGCACCAGGCAGGCGGCGACGACGATCGCGGGGAAGAGTTTCTCGAGCACGGAAGCCTTGCGCGCAGGTGGCGGACGGCACGCCCCCATGGTAGCGCCGAGCCTCGCGTCGCGCCACGAAAAGGCATGGCGCGGACCCCCCGCGGATGAGGTTCAGAATGGCCGCCGCCTTCCCTTCCCGACCCCCATGACCGCCCCTCCCCTTGCCGATTCCCGACAGGCCTGGATCCGCCTGACCGTCGCCCTGGCGCTGATGACGATCGGCAGCGGCGCGATGTACGTCGTCTCCGTCGTCCTGCCTTCGGTGCAGAAGGAATTCGGCGTCGCCCGCGCCGATGCCGCGCTGCCTTACACGCTGCTCATGGTCGGCTTCGGCGTCGGCGGCATTCTCATGGGCCGCCTGGCCGACAGGCGCGGCGTGATGCTGCCGATCCTGATCGGCTCGGTCGGCCTGGCCGCGGGCTTCGTCCTCGCCGGCCTGAGCGGCAGCATCCTCGCCTTCGCGGTCGTGCACGGGTTACTGCTCGGCCTGGCCGGCAGCTCGGCGACCTTCGCGCCGCTGGTCGCCGACACTTCGCTCTGGTTCGTGAAGCGGCGCGGCACGGCGGTGGCGATCTGCGCCAGCGGCAACTACCTTGCCGGCGCGGTCTGGCCACCTATCGTCCAGCACTTCGTCGAGACCGTCGGCTGGCGCCAGACCTACATCGGCATGGGCGTGTTCTGCGCCGCGACGATGCCGCTGCTCGCTCTCCTGATGCGGCCCCGGCCGCCGGCGCTCGCGGCGGTCGAGGCCCGGGCCGGCGCCGGGATGCCGTCGCTGCGTCCCTTCGGCCTGTCGGTGGGCTCGGCCCAGGGGCTGCTCTGCGTTGCCGGCATCGCCTGCTGCGTGGCGATGTCGATGCCCCAGGTGCACATCGTCGCCTACTGCGGCGACCTCGGCTACGGCGCGGCGCAGGGCGCGCAGATGCTGTCGCTGATGCTCGGCGCCGGCATCGTCAGCCGGCTGGTCTCGGGCGCGATCTGCGATCGCATCGGCGGCCTGCGCACCCTGCTCCTCGGCTCGGTGCTGCAGGGCCTGGCGCTGCTGCTTTTCCTGCCCTTCGACTCACTCTTGTCGCTGTACGTGATCTCGGCCCTGTTCGGCCTGTTCCAGGGCGGCATCGTGCCTGCCTACGCGATCATCATCCGCGAGTACTTCCCGCCGGCCGAGGCCGGGACGCGGGTCGGCACGGTGCTGATGTTCACCCTGTTCGGCATGGCGCTCGGCGGCTGGATGTCGGGCAAGGTGTTCGACCTGACCGGCTCGTACCACGCCGCCTTCCTCAACGGCATCGCCTGGAACGCGCTCAACATCTCGATCGCCCTGTTCCTGCTGGCGCGCACCAGCGGCTGGATCGGCCGGCGCGCCGTGCCCTCGAGCGCATGAGCGTCCTCGTCGGCACCGCGTCCTGGACCGACAAGACGCTGATCGCCTGCGGCCGCTTCTACCCGCCCGGGGCGAAGACGGCGGAAGGGCGGCTGCGCTACTACGCCTCGCAGTTTCCGATCGTCGAGGTGGATTCGAGCTACTACGCGATGCCGGCGCCGGCGACGTCGCAGCTCTGGGCCGAGCGCACGCCCGAGGGCTTCGTCATGAACGTCAAGGCGTTTCGCCTCTTCACCGGCCACCAGACCGAGCCGCACGTGCTGCACAAGGATCTGCAGCTGGCGATGGGCGGGTCGCTGCCGCCGCGCTTCTTCTATCGCGACCTGCCGAGCGAGCTGATCGACGAGCTCTGGAAGCGCTTCCGCGAATGTTTGCTGCCGCTCCAGGCCGCCGGCCGGCTCGGCCTGGTGCATTTCCAGTTCCCGCCCTGGGTCGTCGCCGGCGCGCCGGGGCGGGCCCAGATCGAGCACTGCGTCGAGCGCATGAGCGGCTTCGATGTCGGCGTCGAATTCCGCCATGGCACCTGGTTCGAGGGGGCGGTGCAGCAGCGGGCGACGATCGCCTTCCTGCGCGAGCTCGGCGTCGCCCACACCGTGGTCGACGGGCCCCCGGGCTTTGCGAACAGCGTGCCCGCCCTCTGGGAGGTGACGCATCCGCGCTACGCGCTCGTGCGCCTGCACGGCCGCAACCGCGACACCTGGAACATCAAGGGCCAGACTGCGGCCTCGGACCGCTTCAATTACGACTATCCGGACGACGAGCTCCGCGACATGGTGCCCCGGATCCAGCGGCTGGCGCTGACGGCGATGCAGACCCACGTGATCTTCAACAACAACATGGAGGACCAGGGCCAGCGCAATGCCAGGAGCCTGACCGACCTGCTGATCGCCGCCGGCGTGCGATGAGGCGTTGACCTACGTCGACGCGGCGGCTGGGCCGGCAACGCCGTGGGCGCTCCCTTTCCAGAATCGGCGACCACCACTGCGCGAGGAGCCGCCATGAGCCTGATCAGTTTCATCAAGGAAGCCGGGGAAAAGTTGTTCAAGCATCCCCAGGCCGAGGCCGCGGCGGCCGCACCGGCCGCAGCCCAGCCCGACATCGCCGCGCTCAATGCCACCGCCGGTGCGGCGATCGAGAAGTACATCGCCTCCCAGGGGCTGCAGGTCGACGGCCTCAATGTCGGCTACGACGGGGCGACCCAGACCGTCACCGTCAGCGGCGTCGCCCCGGACCAGGCGACCAAGGAGAAGGTCGTGCTCTGCTGCGGCAACGTCGCCTCAGTCGCTAAGGTCAACGACATGCTCACCGTCGCCGCGCCCGCCGAGCCCGAGTCGAAGTACCACACGGTCAAGTCGGGCGACACCTTGTCCAAGATCGCCAAGGAAGCCTATGGCGACGCCAACGCCTACATGAAGATCTTCGAGGCGAACAAGCCGATGCTCAAGGATCCGAACAAGATCTACCCGGGGCAGATGCTGCGCATTCCCGCCTGAGGGATCGTCATGGGGGAGGTCGCCAAGGTCGCCGCCAAGTCCACGCGCGGCACGCCGGCCCAGTGGTGGCAGCTCGTCAAGGGCGCGGTCGC
>DATCGH010000067.1:0-4511 GCA_036509055.1 Caldimonas sp. | reverse complement strand
AAGCCATCCATGTTGCCGACCCGCATGTTGGCCACCATCTGCGGCGGCGGCACGGTGATCAGCTTGGCGCCCCGGAGCGGGTCGATGCCCGAGGCGGCGAGCCAGTAGTGGATCCACATCGCGTGGGTGCCGGTCGGGAAGGTGCCGGCGAAGGTGTACTCGCGCTTTTCCTTGGCCATCAGCTTGGCGAGCGCCGGACCGTCGACGCCGCCCTTGTCGGCGAGCGCCTTCGAGAGCGTGATCGCCTGGCCGTTGTTGTTCAGGCTCATCAGCACGGCCATGTCCTTCTTCGGACCGGCGGTGCCGAGGTGGACGCCGTAGATCAGGCCGTAGAGCACGTGCGCCATGTCGAGCTCGCCGTTGACGAGCTTGTCGCGCACGCCGGCCCAGGAGGCTTCCTTGGTGGGCACGATCTTGACGCCGTACTTCTTGTCGAAGCCGAGCACCGAGGCCATCACCACCGAGGCGCAATCGGTGAGCGGGATGAAGCCGATCTTCACCTCCTCCTTCTCCGGCTTGTCGGAGCCCTGCGCCCAGACCGCCGTGCGCAGCCCGGGCAGGAGGCCCGAGGTGCCGACGGCAGCGGCGCCCTGGATCAGGGTGCGGCGCCTGCGATCGATCTTCGGAGAGGTGTCTGTGTTCATGGCGGCCTCGCGATGGCTGACGGGATGGAGGGCGACCTCGCGCCCGCATGCACGTGCGGTCGCGATGTCGGATGAATCGAGGGGAACGGGTGCGGCCCGAAAGCGCGACCGCCTCATGCAGGAGGCGCCGCGCGGCAGACCCGATCTGGGGGCGCACCTGCCGGCGCTGGCAGGAGGCGATCCGCGAAAGGCCGTCGTGACCTTTCGCCCTGGACAACGCAATCGACGTGCCAGCGAAATCGCGGTTTCGTGCACTTGTGCAGTGCACAAATCGAAGCGCGATGGCCGGAAAGGTGCTGCCACGACGTATGGACGGGCAACACGCTCCTCAGCCCATGGCCAACTTCGCCCTCATCCTCGTCTGCCTCGGTCTCGGCGTCGCCCTGCGCATTTCGGGCCGGCTGCCCGAGGGCGCGCACCTCACGCTCAACGCCGTGATCGTCAACGTCGCCCTTCCGGCGCTGGCCTTCGCCAGCGTGCGCACTCTCTCGTTCGACGCCGCGCTGCTGTTCGCCGTGGCCATGCCGTGGCTCGTGTTCGCCTTCGGTGCCGGCTTCTTCCTGCTCGTTTCGCGCGCGCTCGGCTTCAACCGGCCGACCACGGGCGGCCTGGTGCTGACCGGCGCGCTCGGCAACACCTCGTTCGTCGGCCTGCCGATGATCGAGATCTTCTTCGGCCGCGAGGCGATGCAGGTCGGCCTGGTCATCGACCAGCTCGGTTCCTACCTCGTGCTTTCGACGCTCGGCCTGGTGGCCGCGGCAGCGTTCTCCGGGACCCGGGCGACGCCGGCCGAGATGATCGGCCGGCTGGTGCGGTTTCCGCCGCTGCTGGCGCTGGGCGCGGCGCTGCTGTGCGCCGGCATGCCGATCCCGCCGTGGGTCGATGCAATGCTGATGCGGCTCGCCGACACCATCCCGGCGCTGGCCATGCTCTCGGTCGGCTACCAGCTTCGATTCGCCGCCCTCGCCGGCAACCGCAGCGCGCTCGCCGTCGGGCTCGGCTTCAAGCTCGTGCTGGTGCCGTTCCTGATCGCGCCGCTCTATCTCGGGCTGCTGCCGGAGACGATGCACGCGACCGCGCGGATCGCGATCTTCGAATCGGCAATGGCGCCGATGATCGGCGCCGGCATCGTGGCGATGCAGTACAAGCTGAACGCACCGCTGGTCAGCCTGATGCTCGGCATCGGCATCCCGCTCTCGCTGATGACGGTGCCGGCGTGGTGGTACGCGCTCGGTGCCGTGTGACGACGGCCGCCTTCTATTTCCCGAAGGTGATCTCGACCGACTCGGCCGACTTGTCGGCCTCGCCGTGGAAGACGGCCTCGATGTTGTTGCCGTCCGGATCGATCACGAAGGCGCCGTAGTAGCCCGGGTGGTACGCGCGAATGCCCGGCTTGCCGTGGTCCTTGCCGCCGGCGGCGAGCGCCGCGGCGTAGAAGCGGTCGACGGCAGCGCGGTCGGCGGCCTGGAAGGCGAGATGCACGTGCGTGGCGCCGCTGGTCGCCATCGCGTCGCTGCTGACGAACAGCTCGTCGGACCAGAAGTAGCCTTCACCGTCGCCCTCGACCTTGCGGCCGACCGCGCCGAGCGCCGCGTCGTAGAAGCGCCGGCTGGCGCCGAGGTCGCGGGCGATCAGGTGCACATGGTCGATCAGGCGGCCGCGGTGCAGTGTCTTGGTTTCCATGGCGGCCGGACCTCCTAGGACTTGGCGAACTCGGCTTCCATGCGCTTTTGCGCCTCGGCCTCGGAGACGTCCTCGATGTGCGTCGACAGCGTCCACTGGTGGCCGTACGGATCCTTGAGCGTGCCCGAGCGGTCGCCGTAGAACTGGTCGGCGACCGGCCGGATCTCGGCGGCGCCGGCATCGATCGCCCGGCGGAACGCGGCATCGACGTCGGCGACATAGGCCATCAGGAACATCGGCGAGCCGCCGAGCGAGAGCGGGCTCTTGGTACCCCAGGCTTCGTTCTCCTCGCTCAGCATGACGACCGAATCGCCGATGCGGATCTCGGCGTGGGCGATCGTGCCGTCGGCCGTGTCGAGCTGCAGCACCTTCTCGGCACCGAAGGCCTTCTTGTAGAAGTCGATCGCGGCGCGGGCGTTGCGCACCGTCATGTAGGGCGTGAGGGTGTGATATCCCTGCGGCGGGTTCTGCACGGCTTGAGGCATGGGGACTCCTTGAGCTCGGGCGGCGGAGCTTAAAGCGCCACCGCGTGACGGAAGCGAAGACCCTCAGGCCGGCGCGGGCGCGGATGCGGCAGGGGGGCGCGTCTTCCTGCTCTTGCTCTTCTTCACCGGCGGCGAGGTCGCGGCGGCCACCTGGGTCGGCGGCGAGGCGTCCGCGACGGCCTCGGCGGGGGCGCCCGGCGGCGGCGGCAACCGAGCGCTGTCCGCAACGGCCCGGGGTGCCAACCCGGCGTCGCGCGCATCGGCGGCTTCGCCTGCCGGCCGCAACGCCCCGTCCTGGCGCGCCTGCAGCGTCGCTTCCTTGCGCTGATCGCGCGTCAGGCCTTTCGCGGGCGGCGCGGGGTCGGCCGGCGCGTCGGAGGCCTGCGGGCCGGGCGCCATGGCACGGGCGTCCACCTTCTGTCGTTTGCCGACCGCGGATTCGGTCTGCGCCGACGCCGTCAGGGCGACGATCGCCGTGCAGCACGCCAGGAGCGCCGGCGCCAGAGTGCGGATCGGATCCATCTTGTCCTCCTTGCGAACGGCGCAGGGTAGGACGCGGCGGCGGCGGCCGAAAGGCGGGGTCGACGCGAGCCGCTGTAGGAAGAAGCCTTCCGGCGACGGCGCCTCGCCTAGGCGAGGCCGGCCTTGTAGAGCTCGAGCAGCCCGGCCCAGGCGCGCTCGGCATCGGGCGCGCTGTAGATCGGCGAGCCGGCATCGTTCGGCATGTCGGCGACGCACCAGCCGTGGCGCGCCGGATAGACCTCGACCAGGGCCGGCACCTTGGCCGCGGCGAACGCCTCCTTCAGCTTGTCCTTCGCCTCGGGCTGGCGCTGGTCGTCGTTCATCGCCACGCCGAAGTACATGCGGGCGGCGATCCGCGGCGCGAGCAGGTGCGGGCTGTCCGGCTTGTCGGTGACCAAGCCGCCGCCGTGGAACGACGCGCCGGCGCCGATCCGCGCGGGCAGCGTCGCCGCGGTGCGCACGACCAGCGCGCCGCCCATGCAATAGCCCTGCACGCCGATCTTCTTCGCCTTGTCGACCTGCGGCTGCGCGTCGAGGAAAGCGACGTAGGCGGCGGCATCCTTCTCCGCCAGGCCGGCCGCGGTCACCGAGCCCATCAGCGGGCCGAGCTTCTGCATCGTCGCCGGATCGCGGAAGTCGACGTTCGCCGCGGTCTCGTAGACCGGCGCGCGGGCGACGCGGTAGAAGGGGTTGGGCACCAGCACCGCGTAGCCCTCGCCGGCGAGCCGGCGGCCGATGGCGCGCATGGCCGGCCGCAGGCCGAACGCGTCGGGCCAGACGAGCACGCCGGGGTAGCTGCCGGTCGAGGGATGGAAGAAGGCGGCATCGCAACTGCCGTCGGGGGCACGGACCGTGACCTCGCTCTCCACCACCGTCAGCGCCGCGTCGGCGGCCCCGGCCGCCAGGGCGAGGCCACTGCCGACCGAGAGCGCGACGAACTCGCGACGCGACAGATCCGAATCCGGTGCCGCGGAGTCGGGTTCGAAGTCCGGTGCGTGCGGATCGTGAGGCATCTCTCCCGGTTGAAGCGGCAAAGGATACTGGGACTCAGCTCGGCAGCGGCGCGCCACCGCCGATCCACTCGGCGCAGTAGTCGATGCAGGCGCTGATCTTCGGCAGGCGCTGGCGCGTGCTCGCCACCACCGCATAGACCGGCACGAACTGCACGTCGACGACG